>QMXQ01000209.1 GCA_003662205.1 Candidatus Bathyarchaeota archaeon | reverse complement strand
GATCCTCAGATGTCAACCCTGGATGTCGAGGGAGTCGTCTTCGACCTCGACGCGACGCTGGTCAACCTCGGCGGCTTCGTGGACTGGAGAGCGGCCCACAGGCGGGTCGTCGAGGCCTATCTGGAGCAGGGCTGCCCCGAGGACCTGGTGAGGCGATGTGGCGGCGAGGGGCTTTTCGACATGCTCAACCTGATGTGGAACGAGCTCTGTGCGGCGCATCCGAGGAGGAAGGCGGAGCGCATCCAGGGGCGGGCCTACGCAGTCCTCGCCGCATGCGAGGCTGAAGGGGTCTCTCGCAGCGTCTTTATGCCCGGCTGCGTGGAGGTGCTGGAGTGGCTCAAGAGGCATGGCGTCAAGATGGGGGTGGCCACCTCCAACGCTCAGGAGGTCGCGGAGCGGATACTTGAGGCGAAGGGGGTGCGCGGCTTCTTCGCGGCGGTCGTCGGCCGCACCCCGTCGCTGCGGATGAAACCTCACCCGGATCAGGTCCTCGTCTGCTTCGAGATGATGGGGGTCGACCCTCGACGGGGCGTGGTCGTCGGCGACAGCGTCAAGGATGTGGAGGCTGCGAAGGCCGCGGGCGCCTATGCCATCGCGGTTCCCGCGCATTTCACCCGTCGCGAGGCGCTGGAGGCGGCGGGCGTGGACCGGATCATCGACGACCTCGGGGAGATTCCGGCGGTTCTCTCATCTCTCCACCTCTGAGCCTAGACGAGGCTGAAGTGGACACCCAAATAGTATAGGATGGCGAAAACCATCGCCGCGACGATAAGCCCCTTGAGGGCTCTCCTCCTGTCGAAGGTGAAAGCCCAGAGGCAGCCGAAGATGAAGCCGCCCAGATGGGATTGATGGGCCACGATCCCGTCGGCGGACAGCCAGACGGCCGAGAACGTTACGGCGCTCAACATGATGCCGACGAGAACGGCGGGGAGGGGGACGATGAGGGCGAAGGTGATCTTGAACGGCATGAGCAGGAATAGGACCGCGATCACCCCGAAGATGGCGCCCGAGGAGCCGACGAGGGGAATGCTCGAAGACATGTTGAGGAAGCTGTGCGCGAGGCCCGCCGCGACGCCAGAGGAGAGATAGACGAGGACATACCTCACGTGGCCGATCTCCCTCTCCACGATGGAGCCCGCGCCCCAGAGGGCGATGGCGTTCACGAAGAAGTGCAGCCAGCCGCCGTGGAGGAATATATACGTCACGAGGGCCTCGACGCCGACGCCGTCGAAGAGCCTGACGGGGAAGAGGGAGTAAGCCTCGTAGACCCTGAGCGCCTCAGGCGTGGGTACGATGGAGACGTAGAGCTGGATGAGGGCGGCGGAAGCCAGGAGAAGGTACGTCACAATCGGGCGCTTCTTCCTCTCTCGGTCGTCCATGATTCAGATGGGATACAGGCGGAACCGATTTAAAACTTGCCGGCGACGGAACGAGAACCCCCTTTTGATAAAGGGGGTTGCCTTCATACCCCGTGGAAGCTGAGCGGAGTCTATCGAGAGGACACCTACCGGTTTAAAGCCTTCCATGATTATATGCTTCTCGACTATCAAGCAGCGGAGCGGAAGGTCGCTATCATATCTGGCTCGCGGCGTAACTGGACTCTCGACGGAACGACTTCCGCCCCTTTGAAGGGAGAAAGACGATGGCTCGAAAGAAAAGATGCCCTAAATGCGGCAGCAAGAAGCTGGGAAAAGAGGGTAGGAGCTGGAGGTGCAGGAACTGCGGCCATATCTGGTCAGGCAAGGCTAAGAAATCCCGATCCAAGAAAAACAAGGTGAGGTTCTAGACAAACTCATGTGCGCGTTGCAGAGGTCTCGCGCGCGACCCTTCTAGCCGCTGCTTCGCGCTCTAATGTTTTCACGAGCCTGATCAGGTCGCTTCCTTTAGCTCTTAACGCGTCTTGAGATATCGTCCAAGCCTGAGGACATAAGGGATCGACCGTGACCTGCCCGTCAATCGAGTAAACGATCGGATACAGACGGCACCCGAGAGGCCTATTCGCGTACACTCGACACAGCCCCTTAGCGGAATCGTAGAAGTAACACCACCTACCAACGTTCCTGAGACGAGGGGTCATGTCACCCCCCATGACGGAGAATTCTCCCCTGGAGTAGCCTATCCCCTCCAACCGTTCGACATCCTCCTCTGAGAGTTCCATCTCGGTCATTTCGCAGCACCTTCCACAGCGAGAGCAGGTAAACATCAGTTTCATCTTAATCTTCTATTTGCCTCAGATATATACCCCGATCTTTCTCAGAAAAGAGGTAAAATAGCCCCCGTTCGCCGCCGGAACCTCAAGGCTTAATAGCGCCAGCCCTAACGAGTACGTCGAGACACATGTCTGAAGAAAGCATAGTCTACGTTGGTAGGAAGCCTGTTATGAGCTACTGTTTGGCGGTTCTGAGCTCGCTTCAGGGCGGTGGGGGCCGTGTTGCGTTGAAGGCTCGGGGTCGTGCCATCAGCACGGCTGTCGACGTGGCTGAGGTCACGAGGAGCAGGTTCATGAGGGACCTC
>QMXQ01000208.1 GCA_003662205.1 Candidatus Bathyarchaeota archaeon | reverse complement strand
CCTTGACCTCCTCCGCCGCCCTCAGCACGTCCCGAAGGACCTCCTTCTCGATCCACGGCTCGTTGTGGCTCGGCATCAGCCGGTCGTAGTGGGGGAAGAGGTCGATCATCCGTCTGTAGCTCGCGATGAACTGGTCGAGGTCCCCGCCGGGGAGGTAGGTGTAGATGGCGCCGGTGTAGAAAATATCCCCCGTCCAGAGGAGCCGGGCGCTCCGGTCCAGCAGGCAGATGGAGTCGGGGGAGTGGCCGGGCATGTGGAAGACCTCCAAGTCTCTGCCGCCCAGGTCGATGATGTCGCCGTGGTAGAGCCAGCGAGTGACCTTGAACGGCGGGACGTGGTACTCGTCGGGGTTGAAGCCCTCGGGGAGGGGCTTCCAGATCATCCCCTCGCCCAGGAGGGGCGCCATCTCCTCGTGGGTGCACCCCTTCTCCGCCCTCTTCCGGGCCATGGGGTCGTCGTAGATCGCTACCTCGTCGAAGAGGTAGTTCTGGGCCACGTGGTCGCTGTGGCTGTGGGTGTTCACCACCATAAGGGGCAGGTCGGTGAACTCCTCGGCTAGAGCCCTGACGTCGCCGATGCCGCAGCCGGTGTCCACGACCGCGCCCTTCTCCTCGCCCAGCACCAGGTAGGAGATGGCCTCCTCGAACTGCCCGGGCTCGTAGAAGACGTAGATGTCCGGCTCGACCCGGTAGACCTCGAACCAGGGCTGGCTCGACTCCACCCTCTCCAGCTGGGAGTAGACCGGCCTGGGAAGGGTCTCCCACCACTTGGCGGGCCTCACAACATCTCGATCCTCGCTCGCATCCATCTGAAACTCCCTGATAACGATCCCAACGGCCCATATTACTTTTATCTAGACGGAGGAGGGCCGGAGGTTCACTCTCACAGTGTTACTCTAGCCGCCTGTTTCGAGGTAACACTTGCTTTAGCTTCGGTCACCCGCCAACTAATTGATTAGTTACTGTCGTGGGGGCGTGCGAGATACTAGATCGGGACCAGTATAGCTTCGAGGAGCTGGTTCTAAGCACGGTGGCCCGCGTTCTGGTGGAGGTCTTCGGGGAGACAGGCGCCTCTTTCATTTACAGCCACCTGCGACGGCGTGCCGGCCTCGAAAAGGAGAGGATACCGTGGGAGACGAGGAGATTCCGCGAGGGGATCGTCGAGATGCTCGGCTCCGGGGGCATCGCGCTGCTCAACAGGATCATCGAGAAGCTCGCCGCCGAGATCGACGGAGAACCCCCACGGGGGAGGGATCTGAGGTTCGAGGATAAGCTACGTATCCTCAACGAGAGCTACTTGAGGGGCGCGAGGGCTAGGCTCCAGCCCACATGATCCCTGCAAGCGAGGAATAAGAACGAGCGCGGCTTCCGCTTCTTTTCGTCATCCAGCCTGTTCCCTGTTCCTCAGGCCTCTCACAACCCCCTCGATGAGGTTGTGGACCGCTCTCAATGTCACCCCGTTCTCGTCGCGCCCTGCCGGGTAGGAGGCGACGCCGAACGCGGCCGCCTTCGGGTGCTCGAACATCATCTCCAGCGCGTCCGCCAGCTCCTTGCTCGTTGGGCCGTCCTCCACGGTTAGGCCGTGCCCCGGCACCTCGGAGGGGTCGAGGACGTCCAGGTCGACATGGACATAGATGAGGTCCGTGAGGATGGCGAGGCGCTCCATCTCCAGGTCGATGCTCGGGGAGCGGCGGCGCACCTCGTCGACGGAGACATGCTCCACGTCGGACCTGTCGAGGAGCTCCCGCTCCAGGGGGTCGAGGTCCCTGACGCCGACCATGGTCACGTATCGGGTCGGCAGGGCGGGGTCGAGGCCGCACTCCATCCGAAGGCGGGTGAGGCAGAGGCCGGTGGAGACGGCGACGGGCATCCCGCCCAGCATCCCGCTCAGGGTCGTCTCAGGCGTGTTGAAGTCCCCGTGCGCGTCGCACCAGACCAGGCCCACCCGTAGGGGGCGCCAGTCCGGCCCTGAGCGCTGAAGGCCGCCGAGCATCCCCATCAGCCCGTTGCAGTTGGAGAGGAGGCCGAGGGTGAAGAGTCCGCGCCGCCTCTGGCCGGCGACGATCTCCCCGAGGTGGCGGGACGCCAGCCCCAGCCGGTGCCAGACACCGTAGTGTCGCTCCTCCTCAGGCGTCAGCCGCGCCGTCTCCGACTCCTCCAGGACGCAGCCCAGCCCCTCCAGTAGCCCTCGAAGGCTGTCCTCCATGATCTCGGGTCCTTCGGAGATCTCCGGGTCTCCTCTGGAGCCGGAGTGGAGGAGCTTCGCGATCCCGATCCTGATGGGCTCTCCCTTCATGCGTATCACCCTAAGGTATCCTGCCGCCGGTTTAAAGGATACCTGGTCTCGACTCGACGCGTCCCTAGTCCCCCAAGGTTTTAACTAAAACGTGCAGACCCAGGTATGAGGAGATGTGAACGTAGCGCGGATCAGGGAGGAGTTCCCGGTAACGGCGGATGTGGTCTACCTGAACGTCGCCAACCACGCGCCGCCCTCGGTCCCGTACCGGGACCGAGGGCGGCGCGTGGT
>QMXQ01000207.1 GCA_003662205.1 Candidatus Bathyarchaeota archaeon | reverse complement strand
GGAGGCAGCCGAGCAGGCGAGGGGGGCATCAGAGGAAGCGACCAAGGCAGCCAAGGAGGCAGCTGCCGAAGCCGGAAGGTCAGCCAAGGCAGCCATTGAGGAGGCGAGGCGGGCCTCGGAGGAAGCCGGCCGGCTGGCCAGGGCGGCTGCTGAGGAGGCCAGGAGATTGGCTAAGGAAGCCGTGGAGAGGTCAATAAAGGTCTTTGAAGATATGATCGGTGGTGGTGTGAGCCTAGGGGAAAGGGTTAGGCAGGTAGAGACGGTGCCGGTAGATACCCTGAGCCGGGTTCCCCAGGAGCGGGAGGCCCCGCCCAAGGAGGAGAAGCCTTCCCTGGAAGAGGAAGCACCGGCAGCTAGTGCGGAATCAGAAGGCGTAGCCGAGCCCGAGGTTAGGGTAAAGAAGCACAGGGTGGAGATGCAGAGGAGGATCAAGAGCCGATTGGATGCCCTGGCGAGAATGTATGCCTCGAGTGAGGTCAACCGCCCTGGTGAGGATGAGGAGGATTATTGAGGTGGCTACGCCAATCCTAGTTAGACCGGCCTGGGGGTAGGGGCGGTACTGGTAGAGGGTCAGGGCTGTACCATTGTTTCCCAATGAGCCAATGTGCTGAAGGAGGGTGTTTCCATGGTGAACCAGAAGGAGAAAGCCGCTAGGGAGACCAAGCAGGTTGAAGAGGCCACTGAGCCCGAGGCTGCGGCACCGGAGAAGCTGGCTGACCCCCTTGCCGAACTTCTTAACCGGGCGCAGAGCGCCTACGCAGCCTACATTGAAGCGCAGAAGGAGGTGGCCAGAGGGTACCGTGACCAGCAGCAGCAGTTAGAGGCAGCTTACAAGAAGGCGGAGCAGCAGGCCAATGAGGCCTGCGATGCTGCCATACGGGAGGCCATGAAGCTGCGCGAGAAGGCGGAGCAGCAGGCTGAGGAGGCCTTTGAGAGGGCCAAGCAGAAGGCCCTGGAGACCTACCAGGAGAGCCTGAGGCAGGCTTCTGAAGCCCGCAAGAAGGCAATAGATGAGGCGATAGCCGCCTATGAGGAGAAGGTCAGGCAAGCCCTAGAAGCTCGCAAGGAGGCCATCGAGCAGGCCTGGAGGTCGCGTCAGGAATCGGTGGAGCAGGCCTGGAAGATCTTCCAGGGAGAGAAGGTGGCCTAAGTAGCTTACGGGTGGTGGAGACTAGCTGCGCGCAGTTTACAGCAGGGAGGGGATGTCCCTGAAGGCCTCGCTAATTCCTTTGTGCTCGTAATCGAGCACGCCGCGCCTTCTCTTGGTGATCGAGATATAGTCAATGGTTCGGGCGAAGTATTCCATGACCTTACGGGCATTGATGAGGTCGGAGAGGACAACGGTTACCTCAACGGCGCGCTTTGCCCGGGGATAGTCCCCGCTGCGGATTATGGCCTCGGTGGCCACATTCTTGAGAGAAGCTGAGAGGTCATTTATTAGGTCCATATTCATTTCCTCGGGGGGTGCCGTCAGCAGGTAAAGGGCCTTGCGGGCATCTCTGGGGTTAACCTTGATAGATAGCTGGGCAACAGCATCATCTATTGCCTGAACCCCCCGTTGGGTCTTGGTCACCTTATCCCTGAAATGCAGCTTATCCTCAACCGGAAGCCTGACCCGGGGTATCCTTGATTCTCCGTAGCCGATCGCCGTCCACCCCTCCAGGGTCTCGATGATGTCCCCGGCATCCAGCACCCTGGCACCGATGTACTTGGGGTCGGTCTCCTCGCCGGCACAGAGCAGGTTGTAGAATGGCCTGACCATCTGATGGTTAATCTTGGCCAAGTTACCCCTGATGGAGATATTCCTCCTGATATAGCGCTGATTGTCCACCAGGATCACGGCATCGGCCACCAGGTAAGCAGATTTGAGGCAGGTGCCAACATTGTAGATGCATCTTTCCTCGGTCATCTCCTCATAGCGGAAGGGGAGGGCAATGAGGTTGTATACCGGTTTATCCCGGTAGCGCTCTTTGATTAGCTGGGTCAGCACCGCCACTGCCCCGGAACCGGTGCCACCGGCGGCGCCAGCGATTATCAGGAAGGCATCAGTCTCGGTAAGGCGTGGTGTCTCGTTTATGCTCTCAATAACCTTGTCTCCATCCTCCCTGGCCAGCTCGGCGCCAAGCTCGTTTATCTTGCCCACGCCGTGACCACCGGTCTTCTTGCTGCCAATCAGGATCCGGTGACGGTAATCAGAGCGGATGTGAGATAGCCCGCTGAGGTCAGCGATATCAGTATTGACCGCAATGGCGTTGGTCAGTACCTCCACCCCGCGCCGCAGACGGGTTGCCTTGTTCATTAAGGCAAACTCATCAGCGATGCGACCACCGCACTGTCCACAGCCGATAACCAGCAGTTTCACTTGATAACCCCGCGGGACACAACTTCTCTATTCTAGGCATGACTACCGAGCTTTGTCAATACCTACAAGGTACTAGGAGGTTGCCTTGACGCCATTAGCTGAGTTGGATAAGATAGAGGCAGCCTTGCCCAAGTCTTCCGGGCAATCGGTGAGGGGCCATGTCCTATTCAACCATTG
>QMXQ01000206.1 GCA_003662205.1 Candidatus Bathyarchaeota archaeon | reverse complement strand
TGAGAGGATGAAGCCGAGCATCTGCATCGTCGTCAGCCGTGTCCTCTCGCCGATGCAGATGCTCGGCTTCATCCTCTCAAGCAACTTCTGGCACATCCTCGCCTCCCGCCTCCTCGGTGGCATCGGCGAGAGGACACGGCTGACGACGATGCACGGCTTCCTGCCGATCCGGTCCGAGAGGATGCCGCTGGGGATGGTGAGGAGGGTGGAGACCAGGCTGGTCAGCGTCGTGATCACGCCCCACTGCGTCGGGCTCAGGCCCAGAACCTCCGTGGCGTAGACCACCATGAAGGAGCCCGCGACGCGGACGGAGAAGCTGCTCAGCGACGCCACGACTATGAGGACCCAGATGCTCCGGGGCACCGTTCTCAGCTCCCTCCACGCCGCCTTCCACCGGCCCCGCCTCGACTCCTCCCGCGGGGGCTTGGCGACGTAGGTGTCTTCGAGGAACCTCCAGCGCGCGAAGACGTTGAACCACGCGACGGCGAGGGTGAGGGCGATGCAGAGGCGGACCCCCGGCACCACGCCCAGCCGGTCGACGATGACGCCGCCTATGAGGGCGGTGAACATCATGGGCATCCAGGTCATCATCCTGTAGGCGCCGAAGCCCGCCGCCCGGTCCTCCGCCGCCATGGACTCGGCGATGAGGGCGTTGACGGCGGGCATCATCATACTGGAGACCTGGGTCAGCACCATCCCGGGGAGCACCATGTACCACGCCCTGAAACTGAGGTAGATGATGGGGGAGAGGGCCCGGAAGATGGAACCGATGACGATGACCTTCTTCCTCCCCAGCCTGTCGGTGAGGACGCCCCCGGGGAGCTGCAGCAGCAGCTGGGACGACATCTCCAGCATGAACAGCATCCCCAGCTGGGCCTTGGAGGCGCCGAGCTCGACGATGTAGAGGCTCCAGTAGGGCCACCAAAGGGTCGCGGTGAGCATGAACAGGCTCTGGGTGAGGGTGATGACCACCAGATTCCTGCTGCTGAAGACCCGGCGCATCACGCCCAGCATCGAGGACACGACATCAACCGCCCTACAGCGACGACTCACGGAGACGACGATATATCACGGTTTCTCCGCCACCGGTGCTTCGCGGGTTCGGAGCACCGCTCTCCCCCCACTCGGCGCGACGGGGTTCCAGGCCTGCAGAGAACTTCGCTTGCGCTCTTAGGGCTCCAGGTGGCAGCGGAGCATCATCTTCCCGAAGACCGTCCTCGACCTGCACGCGTTACAGGTGGTGCACGTCGCCGCCTCCTGGCCTGCCTGAAGCCGCTTCACCAGGTCCGGCTCCCGGATGAAGGGGCGGCTCATCGAGATGAGGTCGGCCACGCCCTTCCTGATGATGGCCTCCATGCAGCGGCGGCTCCTGATACCGTTGACGAGGGCCGTCGGCGTCGGCTTGGTCGCCTCTCTGATCCTCTCGGCGTGGCCGGCGAAGAGGGCCTCCTCCAGCTCGGGGTCCCGGGATCGGGCTCTCGCCATCAGCTCCGGATTCCTTCCGACGCCCCCGCCGCTGATCTCGATGGCGTCGAGACCCCGCCTGCAGATGGCCTCCGCCACCCGCGTGCTCTCCTCGACGGTGAAGCCGTCGGGGGAGAAGTCGTCGCAGTTCATCTTCAGCAGCACGGGCACGCCTGCGCCGAGCCTGCCGCGGATCTCGTCGTACACCTCCAGCAGCAGCCGCATCCGGTTCTCCAGGCTGCCGCCCCACTCGTCCGTGCGCCTGTTCACAAGCCTTGAGAGGAACTGGGAGATGAGGTAGCCGTGGGCACCGTGGATCTGGACCCCGTCGAACCCCGCCGCCACAGCCCGCTCGGCGGCGTCCCCGAAGGCCTCCACCAGGCCCCAGATCTCGTCCGGGGAGAGGGCGCGGGCCTCCCAGCCGTCGCCCCGATACTCGGAGGGGCCCGCCCGGTCGGTGAGGCTGTGGATGCCGGCGTGGTTGAGCTGGGCCACGATCCTGCCGCCGTGCTCGTGGACAGCGTCGGTGAGCCTCTTCAGCATGGGCACATGCGCGTCGCTGCTGATCCCCGCCATCCCCGGATGGACCTTACCCGACTCGGTCACGTACAGATGGCCCTTGACGATGAGACCTACGCCGCCCTCCGCGAGCCGCCGGTAGAGGTCGATGATCTCGGGGC
This sequence comes from Candidatus Bathyarchaeota archaeon, assembly GCA_003662205.1. Classification (GTDB taxonomy): domain Archaea; phylum Thermoproteota; class Bathyarchaeia; order TCS64; family TCS64; genus B46-G15. The sequence goes on along the minus strand of QMXQ01000206.1, from coordinate 396 downwards.
GGACGACGCCCCGCTCATCGGACCAGTACGAGGTGGTGGCGGACCTCACGAAACGGTTCCGGATCTCCATGGAGCCGATCCTGAAGGGTTCGAAGAGAACAGACATCGATGAATCAGTAGAAATGCTGCGCGCCGTTCTTTAGAAGGTATCGGCGAAGCAACGTACGTATATACCTGTTGCTGGAGAAGTTTCTGGAGGGGTTCAGGGATGGGCAGGAGGATCGTCGTCATCGGCGGCGTCGCCACGGGTCCCAAGGCCGCCGCCAGGGCGCGGCGTCGGGATCCCGACGCTGAGATAACCATCATCGAGCGGAGTGGCCTCTTCTCCTACGCGGGCTGCGGCATGCCCTTCTACATCGAGGGGGTCATCCGCGACGTCAAGGAGCTCCTCTGCAC
>QMXQ01000205.1 GCA_003662205.1 Candidatus Bathyarchaeota archaeon | reverse complement strand
TCCTCGAAGGCGGGATCCTCTGCGTTGAAACCAATCATGAACGTGGGCTTCCCCAGCGCTTCGCCAATCCGATCCCAAGTTCCGTCGCGCTGCCAGGTGACAAACGTGCCGACGAGCCACGTCAGTCCCCCCCAGCACGCCCCCCCGAGGGCCACGTTGCAGGGAAAGCGGTTACATAGACCTGGGATAGGCCTCCGAACCCTGACCCTGAGGTCGTCCAGTGTGGGGCCACGGACCTCCACCTTGCTCATGTCTATCTCCCCCAGACCCGCAAAGTAAGCTGTATATGCGAAAAGGCGCTCATCCGCTCCCAGCCCCCTGAGCTGGCCGACAACGACATCGGTCGCCACCGGATCATCGCCAGCTATTACCAGGCCCATAGACCGGGATTCCACGGCGAGGGGCCCCTCACCTGCCCCGATCCCCAGGGCATCGACGACACATAGGGCTGGAGGGAGCCTAGACATGAGGTCGACAACCACCTGGCTCAGGCGGGGCATTTGGTGGTACTGAAGTCTTGTCTTTTGGGGTATGATCCCCACCCAGTTCTTAATGCAGCACGAAATGCCATCGATCATGTGTGTTTTCGCCTTCGCCACATCGATGATCGCATCGGCCTCAAGTAGTGGCTGAGGAACCTCCATGCACCGAACCGCATGGCCGTTGGGGATATCCAACCTCGCCACAGGCACGGCGTCTAGGTCCACAATGCGACCTCCGTAACGCTCAACTTCTTCTATCAATCCCAAATCCGCCATCACGTCGTGGGCCTTTGACCAATTGACTGTGGAATCTCCCACCCAGACCTGTCTGGCCCCCGCTTCCCTGGCCAGTTCGACCAGGGCCCCGACGATCCTTGGTTCGACCGTGACCCCGGCCGTTGCGGGCACGTTCGTTACCACGTTCGGTTTTATGAATACCCGTGTATCGTGTCCGACAAAGACATCAATTCCGCCCAACATCTCGATGGCCTCTCGGACCATCTTCCTTATATCGATCCTCTCGTACTCCAGGGTGTCTGTGCGAACTATCGCAACGGTCGGCCCTTGTGGGTTTCGCGCCGCCATATCCCCTCATCCCCCTTCCCTGAAGGCGCGTAACGCGGCGAACTCATCCACCAGCTTTCGGCACAAGCGGTCGTAGATCTCGAACAGTGTCTGATAGGTGGAATGTGCTTGAGGATCTGGGTACACGACCTTTGCTATCTTGACGATCGAACGTATATCCTCCAGGCCCTTTGCCAACCCGATCGAAATCATGGCCAGGAAGGCGGCACCGAGGGCCGTGGTCTCGGTTACGGAGGGGATGAGTATCGGTCGCCCGTAGACATCCGCCGTTATCTGGACCCAGACAGGGGAGTGGACGAACCCGCCTGAGGCCCGCACCGTTTCGATGCCGCCCAAGACCTCCTCCACGGCCCTAAAGGCGCTGTAGCGCTCAAGGACAACCCCTTCCAGTAGGGCGCGAACGACGTGTCGAAAGCTATGATGGAAACGCAAGCCGAACAGCGTAGCCCGCGCGTTGGAGTCCCAGGTAGGAGTTCTGGTCCCTATAAGGAAGGGCAAAAAGATCAGGCCCTCGCTTCCGGGCCCAACGGACTCTGCATAGCTGTCTAGGAGGCTGTAGGCCTCCTCACGCCGTCCCTTGTCTTGCAGTTCGCCCGTCATGAACTGCCGTATAAACCAGTCGCATATGAGCCCTCCAGCGGTCACGCCCCCCACTGCCCATCGGCCTGGCATCACCACGTAGCACCACGTTCGCATCTTCTCATCTAAAATAGGCTCTGGCATGATAGCACGTACTGCTCCCCCTGTGCCAAGGGTGTTGTCGACCTCGTGTGGGCCTATAGCCCCCACACCGATACTGGAGAGGACACCATCGCCTGCCCCCAGCACCACTGGGATTTCCTTGGGTAACCCCAGCTTGTTTGCATAATAGGGCCGCATTGGAGGAAGGACGACTAGAGGGGAGTGCACCGGGGAGAGGTGTGCAGGCTTAAGTCCAACCATTTGGAGCGCCTCATCATCCCATTGCATGGAATGTATATTGAATAAACCTGTTCCTGAAGCGATGGAGGAATCTACTATATATTCCCTAAATAGCTTATGAATAATGTACTCCTTCATTGAAATAAACTTATATGCACGTTGGAAAACAGAAGGAATATGTCTTTCCATCCATCTGATCTTGGAAAAGGGATACATTGGATGTGTTGGACATCCCGTGTCCGAGTACTTGGCGGTTTGCTTAGCCAAGTCCTCTGCTTCCTCAGCGCTCCGTATGTCCATCCACAGTAAGCAGTTGCTCAGAGGGTATCCCCTATTGTCCACGGCCATTATGCTGTTGTAGTAGCCACTCAACCCGATGCCAACCAGGAGCTTTGAGTCCGCTTTTCCTAGGATCTCACTCAGAGACCTCAGGAAAGCCTCGAGGATCGTCTGGGGATCATGTTCATGCCAACCCGGCTGGGGTGTGAGCACGGGATAGGGGTGGCTCGATTCAGCCAATACGCGCCCCATCGTATCAAACAGCACTGCACGGCATCTAC
>QMXQ01000204.1 GCA_003662205.1 Candidatus Bathyarchaeota archaeon | reverse complement strand
GTTGCGCAGTCATTTTATGGCTTGCGCAATGAAGAGTAGTCTGCGCGAGATGAGCCTTATCGATCAGCTGGCTGAAGCTCCTGCTGTCACAGCCAGGGTGCTTTCACTTGCGGTTGAGGGAAGGATTCCTGCTGACCGCGGGCATTCAGGTCGAGTAGCCATATATGCACTTGCAATAGCAAATGAGATGAGGAGTATCGACAGAGATCCCAACTTAAGGTATACAATTGCACTTGCCTCTCTTCTGCACGATATCGGTAAAGGTGCGCTTCCCGATGCTGCACTTGGAGATCCAGACAGGTTAGGAGAGCAGGAAAGAAGTGAATATATGAAGCATCCTGTCATAGGTGCTGAGATAGTCAGGGCATGTCGTGAGCTTGCCTCCACTATTCCAGGTATTCTTTATCACCACGAGAGATTTGATGGAACTGGATTTCCTATCGGGCTTGAGGGTGAGAGGATACCCCTGGTAGCGCGAATCGTAGCTGCAGCCGACGCCGTCGATCGCCTCATGTGGACGGGGAATAACGCCAAGGTTCTAGACAGCAATTCGGCAATTGAGAGAATCCAACAGGAGGCTGGCAAAAGATATGACCCTGAAGTCGTTGATGCATTGGTCTCAGCCTGGAAGAAAGGCATGTTTGAAAATATCTATTTGGCGACACCTGTTGATCTATCTGAAGAGTTTGTTGAAATCAACAAACGGGCTGAGAAATTCGCTTATCTACTTGAACATCTTCCTTCCATGCCGATTGTATTGATGAAAGCTCTCAAGGAAATGGAAGAAGGTGAGAAGTCGCTTACGGATATAGCCAATATAATATCCAATGATCAGACACTCGCAGCCAAAGTTCTCCGTATAGTGAATTCTGCCTACTATGGGCTTTCCTCCAGGATATCGACCTTGCCGGTGGCACTTACGATCTTGGGGACCCAGGCGATAAAGTCCCATGTACTGAATCTCAGCTATCAGGATTTCATGAAGAAAGTGGCAGGTTCACTGCCATGCTTCGAAAGTCTGTGGGATCATGCACTCAATGCTGCCGCATGGTCAAGGGAGTTGGCAAGGTCAAATTTTGAGGTGGATGAGGAAGAAGCATTCACAGCTGGATTGATACATGACATAGGTAGAGTTGCAGCTCTTAAGCAGTCACCGGAGGACTATTGCAAGCTGGTTGAGATGGCAAGCGGCGATGCTCGGGCTTACTGCGCACTTGAAGAGGAGCTGGTTGGACTTGATCACACGCAACTTGGGTCCTGGATAGCATACACGTGGAGATTACCGGCAAGTTTGGTTTCTGCAATCAGGTGGCATCATGAACCACAGAAATCGGTCGTGGCGGGAGAGGAAGTGAGAGGCATAGTCTCAACAGTACACGTTGCAGATGTGCTTGCAACTTCGTGGACCTGCGATGGGAAGTTGCTGGCAAAAGCTTTTCGTGAGGCTGTGAGTCCGTGGGTGGTTAAGGAGTTAGTAGAGAGAAAGTTCCGAATTCCCGATGCAATCGATCTTGAACAGGCAGCGGAGCGTGTATGTGAGCGCGTTCAAGAGATAAAGAAATTGCTGTAAGCACCGAAGGTCTGACACCCCAAGCGGAACAGAAAGGCGAGCATTCGCTGGACAGTAAAAGTGGAGGTGGAGCACGAACATGGTTGATGTAGCCAATCAGACTGCCGGTCTCTTAGAACTGCTGCTTGATCAGGCTTACAGGGAGCGATTTGAACATCTACTTGTCGAGGGTTGCAGGTCTTACAGGATACCGTTTTCACTGCCTACGACTGTTCCTGACGGAAGTGGCAAGGATGGCTATAGCGAGGTACTCATGGGGCTTGCTGATACCATCAGAGATGTCGTCGGGTCAGAAGGATCACTAGTTGCTCTCCTTGAGGAAAGCAGTGGAACGTGCGTCGTCGCTGAGGGGGTGAACGTCAGCGAAGAAGAGCGAAGAGCACTCCTTGCAGCGATTAGCACCGGACTAAATGAAGAGTCAGGTGATACAACTGACAGCCTGTGGGAACAGTGTCTCGGACTTGGCAGATGTGCATCAATCGCCCTTTCACCAGGCGTGGGAATTATGGCGCCTGTGGTTACCGGACGTTCAGTTACTGCTGTACTTGTTGCTACCAGGCGCACGGAGGGAGATTTCACTGAAGGGCAGAAGATGAGGTTACAGTTCATAACCCTCCTGGTTGGTAGTGTCATACGTGATGTAAAGAATGAGTTCTTCAATGAGGAAAGGCTTCGTTCCCTTGCTCATTCCCTTTCTGCTGCACTCGATGCGAGGGATCCCAAGACTCGTGGTCATTCTGACCGTGTGGCAATGTATGCCATGGCTATATATGGCGAACTTGAGTCAATGGGGAAAGCTCCAAGCAGCCAGGAGGCAAGAAGCGCAATTAGGCTCGCTGCTCTACTTCACGACATTGGCAAGGTTGGCATTCCGGATTCAATCCTGCTTAAAGAAGGTGAGTTGACCGAAGAAGAGTACACATTCGTCAAGAGACACCCTTTGATTGGCGCTGAGATTGTTAGTGCTTGTAGTGGTCT
>QMXQ01000203.1 GCA_003662205.1 Candidatus Bathyarchaeota archaeon | reverse complement strand
CCCGGTCAGCGAGCATGTTGAACTGCTGCTCCTTGAACCCAGGCATCGAGTCAAACCCCTCGCCAAAACCCTCCCCAAAGCTCAAGGCTCACCCTCTGGCTCGACCAGGGCCTTACCCCTCCTCACCAACCCCTCAACCTCCTCAGCAGAGAGCCGATCATCCTCCCATGCCTCGATGAAATAGGCCACAAGTTCCCTGAACCGCTCCGCCTTCCCCTTCAGCCGACGATATTTTACTCCGAGAATTGTAGCAGTCACAGCTAGGATGGATGTGAAGACTGAGGCTACTACGGTGTAATCCATTTTTCTCAATTATTTTTAAGAGAATGGGGTAATTTAAGTAATTTTGTTTAAAAAGAATAATCTAAAAAGGATTATCTCACACGTTAGTATAGTTATCCTTTAGAAGTTTTTAGGAAGACTTTGAGGTTCATTGCCAATAGAGACAACAATAAAGATGGCGAGAATCATTTGAAGGTTGATTGGAAGGGTGTGTTGGTGGATCAAATGAGGAAGGGTCTGGTTATCAATGGTTTAATTCTCTTTACCATTGGGGTAGCACTGGGCCTTTATGCCTCTCAGAGAGATTGTCTAATAGCCTTCATCACGAGAGGTTACATGAGTTTCTGGACAGGCATAGAGATCCTAGGCGGTCTACTGGCGTTGACAGGCATCATAATCGCTCTCACCGGTTACATTAAGAAAATACGACCTCGCTGATATACACCTCTTCGCGTACGATATAGCGAATCTGCAATGTAATTGGAGAAGCAATAATCCTGAAAAAACTAAGAGAATTAGAGAAGTAATATAATATTATTGAGTGTGGTGAGTAAAGGTGTACACAATAAATCGGTTTTCTACTATGGATGAATTACTGGGTGAGCTAGTAGAAGATTAACAATGATTCATGAACTCGTAATTTACGCAGTTAATCAGCAATCCATAACTCTTTTATGAAAATTAGGCTAATAATTCGAGAGGTGAAATTAATGAGTGAAACTGAGGGAAAAACCTTAAGGATTGCTTTAATAGGGAGTGTCCTCCTCATAGCTATACTCGGAGTGGGGTTCGGCTATCTGTACAATAAATACACGAATCTAGTAACTGAGGTCTCTGGCCTTGAAAGCCAGGTTGACGATCTTCAGGATCAGATTGGAGACATTCAGTCCCATATAGTCGAGATAGAAGAGATATTAAGGAAAGAAGGGCTCTATCCCACATCCGAGACCCCATCCGAGAAGGTCGAGATACTAAGTGCATATGCCCCCTTAAACACTACTGGTCATTATTGGAATGTTACGCTAGTTCTGAAGAACACGGGCTCAGCAGAGGCGACACTTATAGATGCCTATGTTAACAACGTGCCAATAGATCAATACAGTCCTGCAATCACATGGGCGTGGGACGATCCAAGTAGCGGATATACGAATGTAACCGACAGCATCACCATCGAAAGTGGCCAAGAGGCCACCGTATACTTAATCATCCTAGATCCCAGCCATCAAACTGATCCCAACTACAACTTTAGCTCTGGTACAACTATAAACGTGAAGCTTCACAGTGCAGGCGGCATGGATTACATCAAGCTCGTCGAGCTAACCTAAGCGTGTGCATTATGAAATTTTGATAATGACTTCTCCTTCCTCTGTGAAGGCCACTTTATTTGGGTTTAACTGGTAGGGTGCTCGGGACTTCTGGGGGCCCATCTTGATTATGAACTCTTCTTTGACGAGCCACCTCATTAGGTTCACAAACTTTCCATGAGTCCCGCATTTAGCTATCATCCTCTTCTCCAGCTCCATCCATGTCATAGGACCCTCCCGTAGGCATCTGAACAAGACCTTCGCATACCGTATCTTCTCCTCTATACTCTCCGTCAACGGCTACACCTCCTGGGAGTATCGCTTAGATTCATCTATATGCCTATACTCCGTCGCCTGCACAGAGACGCTCTTATAGAGCCTGAAGATCCGCTGGATCTCCCTGTCCCAGACCTCGAGAATGTTCCCCGCATCCTCTCGATACTCCCCGACGGCGAAGCTCTGAGGTTGCCTCGTCTTAATTGTCTTGGCCGTGAGGAGCATGCTCAACTTCTTTATGAGTGGGTCGGAGGCGGATTGAGGGCCGATGCGCTTGTCTATCTCCGCGTCGCTCAGGGCTATGATGTTCTCTATCTCAGCATCTGTGAGCGTCGTGTTGATGATTAGCCGGACATCCGAAGCAGTGCAATAGGGCATCTAATCCCTCCCTCCTTCTTTCTGGGGGTTTAATACAGCCCTAAAAAGCGGGCGGACCTCTGTCTCTGTCTTCATGGGACGCCCAGACCCCCTTAACTGTGCGCCCCAGTGATCTCCCTCAAGGCATTTGAAATCACGACCTTGGGCTGAAGCCACTGGCGTATGATATAGGCATAGTATCCTGCCTTCTCATCACGGTACCGGGCTGCCTCAGTTGGACCGAGGCCGAGAACCATGGCTGGAGCCTCAGAAGAAAGCACGAAGCAGCTTGTGTCAGGTGTGACAGAGTGATCTACGACAACCCTTACGGAAGGATATCCAGGT
>QMXQ01000202.1 GCA_003662205.1 Candidatus Bathyarchaeota archaeon | reverse complement strand
AGGCAATCGTGCGGAGGATCGAGGCTGCAGGCGAGGAGGCGATCGCGATCCAGGCGGATGTCTCCCGAGCCGATCAGGTACACGGGATGATCGAACAAGCCTTGAGAAGGTTCGGCCGGATCGACATCTTGGTGAACAACGCCGGGATCTACCTGCGGGAGGACTACACCGAAGAACACTGGGACCGGGTGATGGCGGTCCAGCTCAAGGGCTGCTTCCTCTGCACCAAGGCCGTCGCCCCGGCGATGCAGGAGCAAGGCCGGGGCGTGATCGTCAACATCTCCGGGACGGCGGGCTTTCAAGGGCGGCGGGGGATCGAGCCCTACGCCGCGAAGTCGGCGGCGATCATCGCCTTCACTAAGTCCTGCGCCCGGGCCCTAGCTCCGGGGGTGCGGGTCAACAGCATCGCCCCTGGACTGGTCGAGACGGATATCGCTAAGAGGTTCCCGAAAGAGGAAAAGGAGAGGGTTTGCCAGGCAATACCTCTCGGGAGACTGGGCCGGGCGGAGGAGATAGCCCAGGCCGTCCTCTTCCTCGCCTCGGATGACTCCTCCTACATCACCGGCCAGACCCTTGTGGTGGACGGCGGGATGGTGATGCGATGACTCTGAGGATCCGTGGCCTCGACGTCTTCACCGATAGGCCTCTCAGGGGAAACCCGACGACCGTGGTGCTGAATAGCGAAGGGCTAAGCCATGAGGAGATGCAGGCCGTGGCGCGAGAACTCAACCTGGAGACCACTTTCGTGTCCAGCCCGATCGACCTGCGAGCGGCGTTTCGGCTGCACTACTTCATGCCCCTCTGTAGGATCGAGCTCTGCGGCCACGGGACGATCGGGGCCATCTGGGCCTTGGCCGAGGAGGGGACGATCCCACGGGGCCTTCCCGAGCTGACGGTGGAGACGCCCGTCGGGTTTCTAAAAATCGAGCTGGAGTGGGAAGAGGAGCGCCTCAAGAAGGTCGTGATGGACCAGCTTCCGCCGAAGTTCGCGCGTCCCGATTGCTCTGCGGAAGAGGTGGCCCAAGTCCTTGGAATTACACCTGATTCGCTCGTGAATGCTGGGCTTCCTCTCACAAGCGCCTCCACCGGTCGGGCGAAGCTGTTGATCCCAGTAACCGATCGGCAAGCTTTGGACAGCATTACACCCAATAGAGGACTCCTGGAGGAACTCTGTCGACGGATCAGGGTGACCGGCCTTTACGCATTCACCACGAAGCCACGCAATCAGGGTGCGGCGGCCGAGGCCCGCCAGTTCCCCTGCGGCGGCGGGGGCGTCGAGGACCCGGTGACCGGGGTAGCCGCCTGCGCTCTAGGAGCATACCTAGTCTATCAGCGAGCCGTCGGGGTCGAGGAGCCGGTGACAAAGCTCCTCATCGAGCAGGGATGGGCGATCGGTCGCCCCGGCAGGGTGGAGGTGCGAGTCCATCTGAGAAATGGCGAGATCACTCGGGTGGGGATCGCTGGAGAGGCCGTTCCCATCTCCACTGCGGAGATGAGGTGGGAAGCCCGGTCATGATTCGGAAAAGTGGGGCTATGACGAAGTGGAGACCCTTCGACAGGGGGTGACCCTGAGCGATGAGGATAGGCCTGGCTTCCCCGCGGCCGATCCTCCAACCCTGTAGCCTGGAGGGATTAACCTATCAACTCGATCCCTATGTCGGCTGCGAGCATCACTGCTACTACTGCTACGCCCTCAACCGGGCGGAGAGGGACTGGAGAGAGGAGATTCTGGTGCACCGCGACTTTGTCCACCGACTGCGCCATGAGCTCGCCGGGCTTGAGCCCCAGACCATCTACATGGGATGGAATACCGACCCCTACCAACCCGCCGAGCGAGACCCGCGGCAGACGCGGCAGGCACTGGAGCTACTGGCGCAGCGGGGTTTCTCCGTCTGCATCCTGACCAAGTCCGATCTCATTACCCGCGACATCGATCTGCTCGCGGCCATGTCCGACCCGTCGGCAGGCGTCTCCATCGCCTTTCAGGACGAGGGTGTCCGGCGGCTCTTCGAGGCCAACGCCCCGCCCAACGAGCGGAGGATCGCAGCCCTCAAAGTCTTGAAAGACGCAGGCATCAGGACCTACGCGCTGATCTGCCCGGTGATGCCCTTCCTCACCGATCTGGAGGCGCTGATCGAGCGAGTGGCCCCGTTCGCCGATAGGATCTGGGTCTACCCTTTGCAGATGGAAACAGAGAAAGACCGAAACTGGCAGTATATCGAGGAGATACTCGACCGCCGTTTCCCCGAGCTTAGGGAGCGGTATAGGGAGATCGCCTTCTCACCCGCTCATCCCTACTGGGCCGGGTTGCAGCGGAGGCTGGAAGAACTCCAGAAGAAAACAGAATTAGATCTAAGAATAAAACTGTGGAACGGGGAGCAGAAACGATGATCAGAACTACTTCCTGGCATGCAATCTGTTTTGTCTAGAGTGTAGCCCCTTCAAGAGAAAAGATATGAGGCGTGTCGAACTACTCACCTGGAAGGTTTTCGGCGTGCTGGTCGGCGGGGCCTTGGTCGGCTCGCTGGCCATCATCCCCTATGCTCTCTCCTTACAGGAGTTGCCGCCTTCGCT
>QMXQ01000201.1 GCA_003662205.1 Candidatus Bathyarchaeota archaeon | reverse complement strand
CAACGACCCCGCTCTTGGTCTTCAGCCTCCCGATGCGCCCCAGCAGGTCTCGGTCTCGGAGCTCGAAGGACATGCTCTCAAAGGTTTTAACCCGGACGGTGTATTTCATCTTGGCGCCATGACCGTCCATGTGAGGCTCCTCCGCGAGCCGGAGCTGCGCGACCCCGTCCTGATAGAGGGGCTTCCCGGCGTCGGCCTGGTCGCCAACCTCGCGGCGGCCCAGCTCATCCAGCGGTGGGAGGCGGAGAAGTTCGCGGAGCTCTACTCCTCCACGTTCCAGAGCCTCACCGTCACCACCCGCGGCGGGTTCAGCCCTCCCCTCAACGAGCTCTACGCCCACCGGGGGAGCGGCCGCGACGCCATCATCCTCTTCGGCAACACCCAGGCCTCCACCCCCAGGGGGCAGTATGAGCTCTCCGGCAGGGTCCTGGACCTCGCCCAGGGCCTCGGCTGCCGCCTCGTCGTCACCCTGGGAGGCATGAAAGTGGCGAGGGTCCAAGGGGCTGAGCCGCGTATATTCTGCGCGGCGACCGACGGGACGACCCTCTCGGGGCTTGACGGGCTGGGGTTCGAGAGGATCACGGGCAGGATAACCGGGGCCGCGGGGCTGCTCCTCGGCCTCGCCGGCATCAGGGGCATGAGGGGGTTCTGCCTGCTGGCTGAGACGGAGGGGAAGAAGGCGGACCCCGTCGCGGCCTCAGCGGTGCTTGACGCGTTAGTGAGAACACCAACTGGGCTGAGCATGGGCTGAGAGAAAAGAGGGTGGACTGGGGGCTCTACGCGGTTTCGCTGATGAACCTCTCATATATGTCGCGGACGCGATCCGCCGCTGGGCCGCTACCCTCCACGATGCCGCTCTCGTTGACGCGGATCTTGTCCATGACGACGATGATGCCGGCGTCGGCGTAGAGCCGGACCATGTTGGGGAAGACCCGCTCCAGGCGCTCCGCGAGGCCCTCAAGATTGAAGGGACGCTCCGAGGCCGAGATCCGGGCTATGGTCGACCCGTAGACGAAGACCCTGTGGACCTTGGTGCCCTTCTCCCCCTTCACGTCTCCGAGGCAGATGCTCATGGAGTTCGCATCATATCCGAGGAGGACTCCCTCCAGCACCTTCCCCTCGGAGTCCTCGACCTGCACAGTCTTGTTGATGAGCTGTCCCAGCTCCTCGAAGAATCTTCTCCCCGCTACAGCGGCCAATCTCAACACCTCTGGGAGACAGAATACCGCGTTGTAGTATAAAAATGAAAAAGTCCATGAAACGTTAGGGCGCCGAAGCCAGCCCCCGGGAGGGCGGCGAGGGTCCTCGTCTCACTTGAGGAACTCTTTCACGAAGTCGGCCGCGTAGTATTTGCCGTCGGCGAACTCTAGCGCCTTCACCAGCTTCAGATCCTTCAGCATCTGGAAGAGCTTGCTCTGCTTCACCTTCAGCTTCCTGATCTCGTTGTAGCCCTTCGGCTCCAAGCAGAAGCTCAGGAGCTGCTTGTAGTCCTCATCCGCGAGGTATTTCTGAAGCTCCGCCAACTCCTTCTCGTCAACCATACCGTATCGATCCCTAATTCGCCCGCTATTTACTATATATATCATTCGGCCAAGTCCACGAACGCCGCCCTAAAACGGCCGGTTTCTATCGTTTCTTCCCCGTACTCCTCTCCTTCAGGGCTTGGATGAGGGCGACCGCCTCCCTCGGCGAGTCCGCCCTGCCAAGCACCCTCAGGCCCCGCAGCTCGGCCCTGTAGCCGCAGTGGGGGCATGAACGCGTCCTGTGGACCGTCTTCGCCAGCATGAGGCCGCCGCACCTGGGGCAGTTGACGACGACGTACAGCATCACCCGCCCTCCAGTAGCCCCTCGGCCTCGGTGCACCCGAGCCAGTCGATGTGGCCGCTGCGGCATACGCCGTCGCCGTTGATGATGGAGAGGACCTCCTCCACGACCTCCTCCGGCGTCCGGTCTGTGGTGTCGATCTCGCAGACCCGGCTGGACCCGTAGGCCTCGACGGCCTCGGCGAGGCAGACGTCGAGGAGCTCCGCCTCCACGTTCTCCCTCACCTTCCCGGGCCCGTAGCCCCTCGCCTCTAGCTCCTCCTTCAGCCTCCAGGGCGCCCTCCTCAGCACGAAGATGAAGGACGCTGCCTCGGGCGGGACGACGTCGGCGGCGAGGTGCCCCTCGACGATGAGTGGCCCCCCGGAGGAGGCCTGGATCTCCAGCAGCCGGTCTCGCAGCCGGTCGAGGTCGGCTATCGCCGTCTCCCTCTCCTCGTCCCACCCGATGATGAGACCCTCCCTCTCGGCGAGACGCGAGAGGTCGATGGGGGTTCCGCCCAGCCGCTCGGCGAGCATCCCGGCGACGGTTGTCTTGCCGACTCCGGGGACGCCCGTCAACACGATCACCGGCCCGGGGGAGGACATCGGAGGAGCCTCACAACTGTAAGGGGTTAGGGGCTAAATAACCCTACTCCGGGGATCGGCCCTGAAGGGGTCTCAAGAAAAGGGATCGCCTTGAAGCCGCTATTCCGCCCCTTCTTCCGACTTGGCGCTTTTGCGCATCTTTATGAGGTCGCCGAGGGTCCTGCCGCTGGAGGGTTTG
>QMXQ01000200.1 GCA_003662205.1 Candidatus Bathyarchaeota archaeon | reverse complement strand
TTCGGCGAGACCGGCGTGCCGGGGGATGACGACACCCACCTCAACGGCCCCCACAACGGTGATCGGCTCCCCACCGGCAACACCATCATCGCCGATTCCAACAATAACCGCATCATTGAAGTTGCCCCCGACGGCACCATCGTCTGGGAGTACCGGCCCACCGGAGCCGAGGCCCTCAGCTGGCCGCGCGACGCCGATCGGCTGTCCAACGGCCACACCCTGATCACCGATTCCCGCAACGACCGGGTGATCGAGGTGACCCAGACCGGCCAGGTCGTCTGGCAGTACACCAACCTCAACCGCCCTTACGACGCCGACCGGTTGCCCGACGGCAACACCCTCATCTCCACCGGCGAGCCGGGCGGCGGGGTAGTCATCGAGGTGGACCAAAACGGGACCATCGTCTGGCAATACCCGCCGCAGACCAAGCCGACCGGCACCATCGCCGGTACGGTGCGGGATACGGGAGGCCAGCCCATCAGCGACGCTGTGGTGACCATCTTCGGCACAGACTACAGCGATTCCACCGACGCCAATGGCCAGTACGTCATCCCCGAAGTTCCCGTCGCCGCCCCACGCTATATCATGACCGCCTCCAAGCCCGGCTACCTGGATGCACAAGCGGGCGACATTGACGTGACCGAGGGGATGACCACCACGGTGGACTTCACTCTGGAGGCAGGAGCCCAGGTGACGGAGACGCTCCATGTTATGATCGGTCACATCGTGTACCGCGACCCCAGCAGCGAGAAGCTGATCCCTCCCTCCGACGCCGTCCTCGATCCCTCGCTCTATCCCGACGAGGTGCTTCCTTACCTTCAGCCGGGCCAGTACATCGAATCCGACGATCCGGCCATCGTGGCCGTGGCCCAATCCATCCTGGCCGGCCTCTCGCCCGCAGAGCGCACTCAGCAGACCACCGTGGCCCACGCCGTGTACACCTGGATGGTGCAGAACATCGAATACGATCTGATACACAACTACCCCGACGACGTCACCTCCGGCAACTGGCAGACCACCTACGGCGCCTGGGGCCACTCCTTCGCCGACTGGCTGTATACCGCCAAGGAGGTGCTGGAGGAGCGGCGGGCTATCTGTATCGAGCACGCCCGGCTGGCCACGGCCCTGCTGCGCGCCGTGGGCATCCCCGCCCGCCCGGCTCCCCTCATGGGCCATCCGGTCACCCAGTGGTGGGTGCAGCTCCCCGACGGCTCCGGCTTCTGGGCCAACATGGACACCTCCATCGGCCGCCTGGACTACACCCGCAGCGGCGACCTGTGGGCTCAATTCCCCTCCAGAGAGGAGCACAAGTTAGGCTTTTGGGCCGTGGACGCCGACGCCCCCATCCACATGGATTGGTGGACCGATAACCCCTGCATCTGGACGGAGGACTACGGCAGCGGCCGGCGCTATTCCGCCACCGCTGAGGGGCTGGCCCAGGCCCAGGCCGCCCTGGACTATTTCGCTGAGAACGGCGAACTGCCACCTCCTGATGGTCCACCACCACCCGAGGATCAACCTTACTACCAGCTGAGCACTCGTGGCTTTGAGGTAGACCTGACCAACGCCGCCGACCAGACCCGCTTCGATGTCCGCTTCGCCCTGGCCATGGAGACCGACTACGTCCAGCCCATTGACCAGGTCCATTGGACCAATCATCCGGAGTGGGTGACCAACGCCTACACCACCACCGAAAGCAATGCCGAGACGGGAGAGAGTCTGACCTGGTATGTGGTGGAGATGAGCCGGCAGCCCGCGGGGCGGCTGCTCACCTACCTGCCCCTGATCCTCAAACACGCCGCCTGGCTCCCGGTCACTCCCACCCCGACTCCCACCGCCTCGCCGACGGCCACACCTACCCCGACGGCCACGCCGTCACCGAGCTACTCCGAGCCGCCCATCGAGATCACCTTCAACATCCACTTCGACCCCGTGCTGGACGACTATGAGACGTGGCAGGAGCGCAAGGACAATCTCCTTTTCACCTTCGACGACGGGCGTTCGCCGGTGTGGGTGGCCTGGCTCTGGGAGGACAAGGTGCGAGGCATGAACGACCCCCTCCCGACGCGGCAGGTGCGCCTGGACATCAGCGGCCCGGTGACCATGTACACCATCCCCACCACCGGCGATTCGTACGAAACGGTGCAGCTCGAGGCAGGGCCGATGGGAATCGTCGTGGAACTCAGCCCGGAGCCGGTTCTCTTTCAAGAGACAAGCTAGCGTGAGTGACGGACAAGGCGGCACCAGCACACAAGCGGAGGACTTCCCCTGAGTGGACAATCGGTATAGTGTGTTGATGAAGGTCGGATGCCGAGCGTGGGAGCCGGCTTGCTGGAGATGGGGTACAATGCTGGCGAAAAGGCCTGGCAGCTCTCCCTTTTCACCGGCGACCCTGAATTGACCGTCTTCTTCCAGAATTATGTCAACGATGTCCTCACCCATGTCAACCCCTACACTGGCCTGGCCTACAAAGACGACCCCGCCCTCGTCTTGGTGGAGCTGGTGAATGAGAACTACCTCACCCGGCGCTGGGCCGGCGGCGTTATGCCCTTAGGGTCATTGCCCGACCATTACGAGGCCCTCTTCGACC
>QMXQ01000199.1 GCA_003662205.1 Candidatus Bathyarchaeota archaeon | reverse complement strand
GCGCAGAGGATGTTCCCCACCGCGGTCAACAGGAGCCCCACGGACATGGGGAGGTGATAGCCGAACTTCGAGGAGACGAGGCCGCTGGGTATCTCAAGGATGATCCTGCTGACCCAGTAGCCGGCGACCGCGAAGCCGATCCAGACGCCCACCGCCCCGATCTCCTTCGCGAAGATGGAGAGGAGGGGCATGACGAGGCTCGTGCTGAGCATGGTGAGGAGGGCGACGACGCAGAGAAGGAAGTAGGTCGCGGAGTAGCCCTTGGACATGATGGTCTAAGGAGAGGGGATGACCCCGGTTATAAGATTAATGGCGCCCTCGAAAAGCCTTTTATTCAGGTTTCCTAATTTGCATCTCTGACACCTGGGACGAAGTGGTCGAATGAGCCAGAGCGAATCCGTATCAAGGGCCGGTGCCCCGAAGCTCTTCGGGGAGTGGAGCTTCGAGGGGATCACGGTTAGGGACGTGGGCCTGCAGAGGTACCTCAAGCTCGATCCGATATACCTGCCCCACTCGGGCGGGAGGCACGAGGCCCGGAAGTTCCGCAAGTCCGAGATGAACATAGTGGAGCGGCTCATCAACAGCCTGATGCGGCCGGGGAGCAGCGGCGGTGAGAAGGCCCGCATCATCAACGTGGTGAAGACCGCCTTCAAGATCATCAACCTCAAGACGGGGCGCAACCCCATCGAGGTCCTGGTGAGGGCGGTGGAGAACGCGGCGCCCAACGAGGACACGACCCGCATCGGCTACGGCGGCGTCGTCTACAGGCTCGCCGTGGACATCTCCCCTCAGCGGAGGATCGACCTCGCCCTCAGGTACATCGTCCAGGGCACGAAGGCGGCCACCTTCGGCAACCGGAAGACCCTCGAGGAGGTCCTAGCGGAGCAGCTCATAGGGGCGGCGAACAACGACCAGAACACCTTCGCCATCCGCCGCAAGCTCGAGGTGGAGCGGATAGCCCTCTCCTCAAGGTAGGGGCGTCCCTACAGGAAGCTCCCGGCCAGGAAGCCGAGGAGACCGCTCATCATCAAGAGGAGGACACGATTCTTCGTCCTCCGGCTGTTCTCTCGGGTCGGACGCCGCACCAGCGAGACGGAAGAGTAGATCAGCCCCAGGTCCGTCAGGGCGACGAAGGGAACATACCAGAGGGAGACCAGGCCGAGGGGGAGCGGAAGGAAGGAGATGGCCGCGGCGGAGAGATAGAAGGCCGCGGCGATCCCCGCGGCGGCCCTCGCGCCCCTGGAGACGGCCACGGTTCTGACCCCCTTCGCCCGGTCTCCCTCGATGTCGACGATGCCCTTCGTCACCTCCCGACCCGTGTTCGACAGGAAGGCCATCAGGGCGAACAGTAGGGAGGACGCCGACAGGGCGCCCTCGACGGCCAGCCCCCCGTATATGAAGGGGACGGCTATGCAGGTGCTCACCATCAGGTTCCCGAGGAGGCCCGTCCGCTTCCCCCTCGCGGAGTAGGCCGCCATGACGATCCACGAGAAGACGGCGACGGCCAAGTTGCTGGGGCTTGTCAGCCACGCGGCGAGGAGGGCTGCGGCGCTCAGGGCCATCGACGTCGCCAGCGCCTCCTTCGGGGCCACGGCTCCGCTGGGGATGGGGCGGCCCGGCTCGTTGATGGCGTCGATCTCCCTGTCGTAGTAGTCATTGATGGCCATCGCGCTGCCGGTGAGCGTGAACCCCGTCACGAACCCGAGGGCCAAGCTAGGCCAGGAGCCGAGGACCCCTGATCCGCCCTCTATAGCCGCGCCCACGAGGACGGCGAAGCCCATCATCACGCAGTTTATGGGCCGGATGAGGCGCAGGAGGCCGCCGAGGTCTCTCATTTCGACAACGCTTCAATTAGAATGAAGGGTATTAAACCCTGTCGGAGACCGCCATTCGACGGGTCGCGCTCTTAGGACGGCGTCGAGGCATACTGGACTTCCGGTTCAGAGGATTCCATGCGAAGTGCTGGGGAGGGGTCGAAGAGGGTTTTTATCTTTGGACATGGACAACTATCCGGGGACCCGCCTTGAGCGATGAGTGGTTCTTCGACTCGGGACGGAGGCGGAGCGCGCGCCGCGGCTGGCTCTCCGTCGTGATCCTCATCCTCGTCGTCGCGAACATCGGGGTCTTAGCCTTCTTCGTCCTCGACTTCAACCTTCAGGTCTCCAAGCTGAACCGCGAGGTCAAGACCCTCCAGTTCCAGCTTGCCAGCGCGAACAACGAGATCGCCTCCCTCAGAGACGAGGTCAAGATGCTGAGGCTGGGGAACGAGTCCCGGAGCCTGAGGCTGACGCAGATCTACAACCGGACGCGGAAGTCCGTCGTCCTCATCTCCATCCGGACGCCCTTCGGCCGAGGGCAGGGCTCGGGCTTCGTATACGACGACGAGGGGAGGATCATCACCAACAACCATGTCGTCGAGGACGCTGTGGAGATCACGGTCACCTTCATAGACGGCACCATCGTCCCCGCCACCCTCGTCGGCAGGGACCCCTACGTGGACCTGGCCGTCATCGACGTCGACGTGGCCGACTACCTCCTGAACCCGGTGACGCTGGGGAACTCGTCGGAGCTGCTGGTGGGGGAGCAGGTGGTCGCCATAGGAAACCCCTTCGGGCTGGCGG
>QMXQ01000198.1 GCA_003662205.1 Candidatus Bathyarchaeota archaeon | reverse complement strand
GGACATGGCGAATATCCTCCTCGTTGTAGTAGAAGCCGCCGACCCCGCCCTCCGCCCCCGACTCCAGCAGCAGGTCGAAGTACGCGTCGAAGGGGTCGGCGCCCCGCGCCTCGGCGATCTCGGCGATGGTCCTGCCCACGACCCCTTCCTCGGGGTAGGAGGAGATGATGATCTGATCCCACATCCCCCGCTTCACCAGGCCGCACGGGCCGGGCCCCGGCACCTTCTCCTCAACCATGTCGATCTTGATCTGCTTCCGGGTCTCGGGGCTCCGCAGCCGCTTCACGATCCTCCGCGGCCCTCCCTCCTGGGCCCAGGGCGGCAGGAGCGCGCTCAGCCCAGTGCTCCCCGCCACGTAGGGGTGGAGATCGCAGGTCACATCAAGTCCCCTCTCGGCGGCCTCATCCATCATCGCCAGGGTCTCAGGCGACCTCCCCCAGGCCCCTATCTTCGCGGGGTGGTGGGATACCTGGACGGGAACGCCCGCCTCCTCCCCGATCCTCAGGGCCTCCCTGACGGCCTCGGTGAGGGTCTCCCTCTCACCCCTGATGTGGGAAGCGTAGATGCCGCCGTAGCGGGCGACGACCCTACACAGCTCCACCAGCTCCGCGGTGTCGGCGTACCTCCCCGGCGGATAGACCAGGCCGGAGGAGAGGCCGAAGGCGCCGGCCTCCATCGCCTCGGCAACCAGCCCCCGCATCTCCTCCAGCTCGCCGCCGGTCGGCGCCCTCTCCTCCATGTCCATGACGCACTGCCTCACCGTCCCATGGCCCACAAGGGCCGCGACGTTTACCGAGACGCCCCTCTCAAGCCTCTTGAGGTAGCTGTCGAAGGAGTCCCAGCCGACCTCAACGCCGTAGAGGCGTGCGGCCCTCTCGACGGCCTCCCTCGCAGGTCCCCTCGCGGGCGCGGCTGAGCCGCCGCAGTTTCCGACGACCTCCGTCGTCACCCCCTGCCTGATCTTGCTCTCCGCCCTCGGGTTCGCCAGCAGCACGAAGTCGGAGTGGCTGTGCATGTCGATGAAGCCGGGGGCGACGGCGAGCCCCGAGGCGTCCACGACCTCAGACGCGTCGGAAGGGTTCAGGATGCCCACTTCGGCTATCCTGCCGTCCATGATACCGATGTCCGCCCTGAAGGTGGGTCGACCCGAACCGTCAACGACCAGGCCGCCGTGCACGATGAGGTCATAACGCGACATAGCCCTCAGGGAGAGGAAAGGCGCAATGGGCTCTTAACATTTTGCAGGCGACCTCTGGAGATACCTTTGTTACAAATAGGCTGAGTTTTGTTTTATTTATGGCACCCATGTCGTAAAGTTTTTAAACACACCACCTGATGAACGTAGGCGTTGGTGACCTAGTTGAGCAACCTGTTCCGGTCGAGGCTGGCCAAGGAGTTCGATGACAGGACGGCCCGATTCCACACCTCGATGGTCGAGGACCTGAGGATATTCGAGGAGGATATCGACGGCACAGAGGCCCACGACATCATGCTCCACAAGCAGGGTGTGATCCCCCTCGAGGCGCTCAAGCTGATTCTCTCGGCGCTTGAGGAGATCCGGAGAGAGTGGCGCCGGGGAGAGGTGGAGGTCGGCGCCGAGTTCGAGGACATCCACGAGTACATAGAGGCGCGCGTCATCGAGAAGATCGGCATGGAGGCCGGCGGGATGATCCACACCGGGCGCAGCCGGAACGATCAGGTGATGGTCGACGTCCGCCTACGCGTCAGGGAGGACCTCCTGGAGGTCGCCGAGGGGGTTCTGAGCCTTGTGGAGGCGCTCCTTGGGCAGGCGGAGCGGCATGTGGAGACGCTGATGATGCTCTACACCCACGGCCAGCACGCGCAGGTCGGAACCTTCGCCCATTACCTGACGGCGTACGCCGACGCCCTCCTCCGGGACCACCAGCGCCTCCTAGAGTGCTACGACAGGGTCAACAGGAACCCGCTAGGCGCGGGACCCGTGGGAGGCACCAGCATCAACATCGACAGGGAGAGGACGACGGAGCTCCTCGGCTTCGACGGCATCGTGGAGAACTCCATCGACGCGACGAGCGGCAGGGACTGGGCCGTGGAGGCCGCCGCCGTCTGCGCTATCCTCATGTCCAGCCTGAGCCGGGCCGCCGCCGACCTCATCGAGTGGTCGACCAAGGAGTTCGGCTACGTGGAGCTGGCGGACGAGTACGCGTCGTCGTCGAGCATCATGCCCCAGAAGAAGAACCCCTCAACCCTCGAGCTGATCCGGGGGAAGGCGGGGGAGATCTACGGCGCCCTCACGGAGCTGATGACCATGGTGAAGGGGGTTCCCAGCGGCTACTATCAGGACCTACAGGGGACGAAGCCCCCTCTCT
The DNA here is from genome assembly GCA_003662205.1 of Candidatus Bathyarchaeota archaeon. GTDB lineage: Archaea > Thermoproteota > Bathyarchaeia > TCS64 > TCS64 > B46-G15. The sequence continues at coordinate 274 of QMXQ01000198.1, read as the reverse complement.
GGAGGTGCCTCGACACCGTAAAGACCTGCCTAGAGGTCATGACCGGCATCATCGCCACCCTCAAGGTGAAAGAGGCGCGAATGAGGGAGATGACGGAGGGAAGCCTCACCGCCGCCGTCGACCTCGCGGAGAGCCTCGTCGAGAACGCCAGCCTCTCCTTCAGGGAGGCCTACAGGCTCGTCGCAGCCCTCGTGAGGGAGACGCTGAAGAAGGACGCAAAACTCCAGGACCTGACCCCCGATGCGATTGCCGAGGCCTCCCTCAAGGTCCTCGG
>QMXQ01000197.1 GCA_003662205.1 Candidatus Bathyarchaeota archaeon | reverse complement strand
TCCATAAGCCGCCCCCAGCTGGGCCCCGGCCACCGACCCGAGGGCGATCCAGAGCCCCTGGCTGAATTCGACGTTCCCGTGCCGCCAGTAGGCGTAGCCGACGGCGAGGGAGGCGATGACGTCCACCAGCAGGCTGACCCCGATGGCGTCGTGCATCCCGTAGCCGAAGGCGATGTTGAGGGCGGGGACGATGACCATCACGGCGCTCGCCCCGACGAGGCTCATCACCAGCCCGCTGAGAAGCCCCACGACGATCATCAACAGGAGCAGCTGCAACCCCACACCACGACCCAGATACGAGCTGACGCCGCTGAAATAACTTTCCCTGCCGGAAACGGTTAAAAGCCGCCGCACCAGCAGAAACCCGTATGATCCTGCACATGGGTGTGCGCACCACAGACCCCATCTGGGTCGCCTACACCCGCCTCGATGGAGGAGAGGACGACGCCGAAGCCCTCTCGCGCCTCCTCGCCACCCTGATCCGAGGCGGCGCAACCCCCTCGGATCCCTCCATGATCCTCTTCCACGACCCGCCGGAGACCCCCGGATGCCGGCGCGAACTGCTCATCCCCATCGCCGCCGAGGTTGAGGGGGTCGAGACGAGGGTGCTGCCGTCGATGAGGGTCGCCTTCCTGGTCTCCACCGACGCCGAGACCGAGGCCCACTACGGGCGGCTGCGCCGCTACATGGAGGAGCGCGGCCTCGAGGCCGCCTCAGGAATTCATAGCATCGAGGCCCACTACGCGCCATCGGACCCCGACGAGGACGACTGGACGACGGAGCTCATGATCCCCCTCTCGGGCTGAAAAAGGTTTTAACCCTGACGCGGTATTTCAAAGGTCGGCGGCCGTGGTCCAGCCTGGCAAGATATTGGCCTTCCAAGCCAACGACCCGGGTTCAAATCCCGGCGGCCGCACCAGCCTCCGCCGCGTCGGAAACACTTATACTCTACCTTGTTATAGATAACACTGTTACCTATGTGCTGCTTCAGGCGCAGGCACCTCACGGGGAGCTGGATCCAGCTGCTCGTCCTCCGGGTCCTCTACGAGACGCCGATGCACGGCTACCGCCTGATGCAGGAGGTGAACAGGCTCCTGGCGGGCCGACGGACGCTGAAGCCGGGGAGCCTCTATACCATCCTGAGGCGGATGGAGCAGGGAGGCCTCCTGGAGTCCGAGTGGGAGGGGGCCCAGACAGGCCTCGACCGCAGGGTGTACAGGGTCTCCGAGAGGGGCGTCGAGATGCTGAGGGCGGGGAGGAGGATGGTGGAGGAGCAGCGCCGGGTGCTGGAGGAGATGGCCGAGTTCTACCGGAGGCACTTCGAGGCAGAGGAGGATGTCCGGGGTTAAGGCGATAGAGGCGCGCGGCCTCACCAAGTACTACGGCGACTTCCTCGCCGTCGATCACATCAGCTTCGAGGTGGAGCAGGGCGAGCTCTTCGGCTTCCTCGGCCCCAACGGCGCGGGGAAGACGACGACCATCAGGATGCTGACGGGGGTCTCGACGCCGACCGAGGGGACGGCCAGCATCATGGGCTACGACATCGTCAGGCAGTCGGTGGAGGCCAAGTCCCTGATGGGGATCGTCCCCGACATCAGCAACATCTACGACGAGCTCTCTGCCTGGGAGAACCTCATCTTCACGGGGAAGCTCTACGGCGTCCCGAAGGCAGAGAGGGAGAGGCGGGCGGAGAGCCTGCTGAGGCGCTTCAACCTATACGACAGGCGCCGCGACAAGGTCGGCGAGTTCAGCCGGGGCATGAAGCGCAAGGTCTGCATCGCCATGGCCCTCATCAACGACTCCAAGGTGCTCTTCCTCGACGAGCCGACGGCTGGCCTCGACGTCAAGAGCGTCCGGGGCATACGCAGGCTCGTGCAGGGCCTCAACGACGAGGGCCTCACCGTCTTCCTCACCACCCACAACATGGAGGAGGCGAGCCAGATGTGCGACCGCGTCGCCATCATCAACCGCGGCAGGATCGCCGCCATCGACACCCCCGAGAGGCTGAAGAGGGCCATGCGAACCAGCCAGTCCATCGAGGTCGCCTTCAGAGCGGTGAGGCCTGGGATTCAGGAGGAGCTAGCGGCGCTGCCCTCCGTCAGGGAGGTGCAGAAGAGGGGGGACAAGCTGCGGCTGCTGACCGAGAATCCTCCTAGGGCCCTGCGGGAACTCTGGCGCCTCATCGAGGCGCGCGGCCTGGAGCCCATCACCCTGAACACCCTCGGTCCTAGCTTGGAGGATGTCTTCCTGCAGCTGACGGGTGTGGAGATGGCGGCGGAGGTCATACACAGGCGGAGGGGGCGGAGGGCGTGAACGGGGTCTCGCTGCTGGACGAGCTGAGGAGGAGCTGGGCCATCACCGTCAAGGACATGAGGGTCTACTACCTGCGGCCGCCGGCGCTGATGTTCGGCGTCCTCTTCCCCGTCGCGCTCTTCTTCAGCTTCGCGGTGGGGCGGAACATCCCAAGCGACAGGCTGATCCCCGTGCTGGCGGCCCAGACGGTCTTCTGGTCGGCGAGCAGCATCGGCCCCGTGGCGATCCCGATGGAGCGGAGGATGCGGACTTTCGAGAGGTTCCTCTCGGCGCCCCTCTCCCTCATGGCAGTGCTCTGGGGGAAGACGCTGGCAGGCGTCCTCTTTGGCCTCGGCATAACGACCTTGGCGACGGTGGTGGGCGCCCTGGGGGTCGGCCTCTCGG
>QMXQ01000196.1 GCA_003662205.1 Candidatus Bathyarchaeota archaeon | reverse complement strand
TCTTTATGTCTACCACAGCAAAGATAGGCTCACCATCGTGTTCTCCTCCAGGGTAATCCACCTGCTCATGGGACTCGATCTCGGCTGCCCCAACGAAACCAAAGGGGAAGTTGACGCCCATATCAACAATGGCAGGCAGGTAGAAGGTAATCGAACCATTCCGGCAGACCCAGTCGCCCACGAAGAGAACTTCGTCGCCGCTCTGGTCCATGAAGTTCACAGTGACAAAGGTGGGCCTGGATGCCTGAGTCAGGTTCTGCACCTGGATACTGGAACTCCAACCGCTGATCTGCTGATACAACAGGTCCGCATACCAGGTCGTATCCCACTCCAGCTCCTCGGCCAGCTTCTTGGAGGGGATGCCTCGGCAGGTCAGCATCGTCCCTCGATTTATCAGCGAGGGAGGAAAGCTCAATTGGTCAACGATGATTCCCAGGGGCACATTGGACGCGATGTAGGCCGAACCCAGCCAGCCAGGAGAGACTGGGAAGGCCTCGTCCACGCCAACGGCCCCAGGCGGCCCCACGCGGATAGCCTCGCCCGGCGACAGGGGCCCGATGTGCTGCGCTACTTGATACTCGCAGTTGCCTTCCTCCTTGTAGTAGACCCAGATCGAGGTACGCTTGTCGCCTGAGTTCTGGATGGTGATGATAGTATCTAGCGCATCGTTGTAGCGGTGCATAACGTAAGGCACGAAGTATTTCCGCCCGGACGAAGGTGCGGATTCCTCGGCGGGTTCAGAGATACCCACGTAACTGCTGGATAGCCTGAGCCCAGTACCGTAGGGATCGAGTCCCCAGCGATCCACCGTCACCGCCAGGCGCTCACCATCGGCAACCGTCCTCTCGTTTGGCCGCCCGGTTGGTTCGCTAGCGAAGGACAAAACCATGGCCGACTGGGCACCAGCCGGAGGGGTCAGAGTCCAAACGCCATGCAGGGGAAGCCACCGCTTGTGCCAAGCTCCCAACGCCCCCCTGCCGGCTCCCCTCCAATAAATAACAGCAGCCCAGGTGGGCTTTGACCCCACGTTCTGGATTTGGATCCTGGTGGACCAGGAAGTCCCGCTCCCGAAGGCATCGCCCAGGTCCAGACGAGGAAGCTGAATCCTGGGACCCAGGCTGGGAGGCGGGGGCACAGTGCTGGTTGGCGTCGGGGTGGCCTCCTCGGTTGGCGTCGAAGTGGGTGTAGGCGTATGAGTCGGCGTTGGACCAAGCGTACCGGTTGGCGTTGAGGTGGGCGTACCAGTTGCAGTGGGCGTAGTCTCGACTCCCGGAGTGGCCGAGATGGGGCCAGCGGATTCGATGATGGAGCCGTCGGTGGCTACAACTTCCAGCTTGTAGTAGTAGGTAATGCCGTTGACCACATCGGTGTCCGTGTAGGAATAGTACGCTCCTATCAAAGAGCCAGGTGCTTGGCTAGGGATAAAGTCGAGCATGGTGTAAGAGCCTGTCCGAGTTGTACTGCGCCAGAGGTTGAAGCCGATGACATTTACCTCGGTGGCCGTCTCCCACTCGACCAGAACCTGACCATCGCCGCCCGTAGCAGTGAACGAAGCTAGAATCACACCGGCCGAGGCGCTTTTGTCAAATACGCCTGCCACAACAGCGCCTAACAGCAGGAGGACTAGGGTCAAAATCGCCCCGATGAGTGCTTTTCTGCTCGGCATCCTATGTCCTCTCTTGCCTCCTCGACAGCTACGCCCCCCGCCGTTCCTCTTGTAATTATGGGGCGTACTACCTATCTCACCGTATCCAGCAGGGGTTTGCCCTTGGTCTCAGTTCCCAGCGCCAGGACGACCAGTCCACCGACGGCGAAGGCCACCGCGTAGAGGCTCAGCGCTGCCACCAGTGAGACGGGCAGCAGGTAGCCTCCCAAGGTGGGGGCAATAGCACCGGCGATGCGGGTCATGCCGCTGGCCCAGCCCATGCCGGTGGAGCGTATCTCCGTGGGGTACGACTCCGGGGTGTAAGCATATATCACGCCCCAGGCCCCCAGGCAGAAGAAGGACATCAGCACCGCCGAACCCACGATCATGGGCAGGCTTCCCGTCACGGCGAAGAGGTAGGTGAAGAGGCCGCTCAGGATCAGATAGACACCCAAGGTGGCCTTTCGGCCTACCTGTTCCACCAGGTAGGCAGCGGAGAAGTAGCCTGGCAACTGGGCCAGGGCCATCAGGAAGACGTTCTGGTAAGTCTTCAGGAAGGTGAAGCCTCGCTCCACGAAGATGCTGGGCAGCCAGATGAACACCCCATAGTAGCCCAGGGAGATGCAGAACCAGGCAATCCAGAACATGGCTGTGGTGCGGGCGAAGCGAGGCGTCCACAGGGCGGAGACGGTCACCTTCCGCCTGCGCTCCTCCACCCTGAGCCGCTCCACAGGGAACTCAACTCCGTTCTCGGTGGCCACCTCTCGCAACACCGCCAGAGCCTCGTCCTGTCGCCCCTCCACCAGCAGGTAGCGAGGCGATTCGGGAACGTAGCGGCGGATGAAGTAGACGATGAGCCCCGGCAGGGCCGAGATGGCCAGCAGGACCCGCCACCCGAAGCGGGGCACCACCAGCCAGGCCAGCCCTGCCGCCACGATGGTGCCCAGGGCCCAGAAGCTCTCCAGGTAGACCAGGTAGCGTCCCCGCTTCTCCGTGGGCAGGTACTCGGCGAAGATGGAGTAGTCCACCGGCAGGGTCCCGCCCACGCCGAAGCCGGTTATG
>QMXQ01000195.1 GCA_003662205.1 Candidatus Bathyarchaeota archaeon | reverse complement strand
TAGAGCGTAGGGGCCACGAGCTTGCCGGTGAGCCCAATCTGGTAGTGAGCCGGGACCCATTCATTGTCGCAAGGGGGCCGGGTAGCTCCCACCGCCCCGCGGAGCAGTTGGGCCAGCTCCTCAAGCTGCTTGAAGCCCTCAGGCCCACCGATGCCTCGGCCGCCACAAACTACCACATCAGCGTCCTCCAGCCTGATGCCGACCACCTCCTCCTTCACCCGCTCTACCAGCTTCCCCCGGATCGCTGCGGGTTCTATGCCGGCATCAAAAGGGATCACCTCACCCTTGCGAGACTCATCCCGCTCGAGGGGCGACATGGTCTTGGCCCGGACGGTGGCCACCTGGGGCTTGGTCTCGCAGACATAAACCGCGTGGGCATTGCCGCCGTAAACGGGCTTGGTCTGCAGCATCAGCTTGGTATCGGGGTCAATGGCCAGCTCAACGCAGTCCAGAGTCACCCCGGTGTCAAGTCGGTAAGCCAGCCGGGGGGCGAGATCCCGTCCCATGGCGGTCTGTCCCAGGAGCAGAATGTCCGGCTTCGCCTCCCGGACCAGCTTCTCCAGGGCAGCGGTGTACGAGTCGGTCAGGTAGTCTTTAAAGAGCGGGTTGTCGATCACATAGACCTTATCCGCGCCGAAATAGATACATTCCTGAGCTATCTCCTTGGGTATCTCGCTGCCGATCAGCACAGCGGAGAGTTCCTGGCCGAGTTCGTCGGCCAGCTTGCGTCCGATGCCGAGAAGCTCCATGGTTATCCCTGCTAGTTTATCCTCTGAGGTCTCCCCACAGATCAACACATCTTTGTACTCCGACATCAAGTCCTCCTTGAATTTTTGACTTTCAAGTTGGCTGACGCCTAAATGAGCTTCGCTTCACGAAGTTTGAGGGCAAGGCTAGTCCCAGTCTCTTCAGGCGTTTCGGCCTCTACAAATTCACACCGGGCCTCTCTAACCGGGATGAAGAGCTTGAGCATCTTAACCTTAGCTGCGCCGAGCTTGGCGGGATCGGCACCGATATCCTGGGCGGTCCAGGTGGAAACCTTTTTCTTGGCTGCCATCATGATCCCCTTCATCGTGGGATAGCGAGGTACGCCGAGTTCACTGCTCACCGCCACCAGGGCTGGCAGAGGGATTTCGATTACCTCATATCCGTCGCTGACAACCCTTTCCACCAGGGCGGTCCCATCCTTCACCTCTATCTTCTTCACCGGGTTCACGCTGGGGATGCCCAGAATCTCGGCTATGCCCAAGCCAACCTGCCCTGCATCCCAGTCTCCTTCCTGTCGGCCACAGAAGATGAGGTCAAATTCTCCGATCTTCTTGATGGCCATAGCCAGGGCGTAAGCGGTGAGTGAGCGGTCTTCTTCCCCGAAAAGAGGGTCGCTTAAGAGAATTCCCTCGTCTGCCCCCATGGCCAGGCAATGCTTGATCACCTCGGTAGCTGAGGGATCACCGAGGCTCAGAATGGTCACCTTCCCTCCCTTGGCCTCCTTGATCCTCAGAGCGGCCTCAACAGCTACCTCATCGTAATCGCTGATGACCAGGGGACGGTCCTTTGGAGGGATGGCTCGCTTGGCCTCGGGGTCAATCTTGAAAGCAGCAGCGGGGGTTTCGGGGTCGATGATCTGTTTCACGCAGACAATGAGATTCATACACACCTCCCAAAATTTCGCCCCAAAAAGTTTCAAGACTTTTTGGGGACCCCTTTAAAACTATGGCAGCGGTAGGATTTGAACCTACGACCCACGGCTTATGAAGCCGCCGCTCTGCCGCTGAGCTACGCTGCCCGGATTTGATGATAACATCCCCTCATCTTTTCGTCAAGGATGCCATAGCTCGGCCGAAGAGGTATAATGGGTAGAAACGAAGTGGTCGTAGATCTAAACGAAGTGGTCTAGACTTAAATGAACTGGAAGGTCATCGCCCGGATAAGGAAGATACTGGCCAGGGAGCAGGGCACCATCTTCAAGGACTGGGGAGGGCGAATTTCCATCGCCTTGGTCTACCCCAACTCCTATTGGGTGGGAATGTCCAATCTCGGCTTGCAGACGCTCTATCGCCTTTTCAATCAGTATGACCGAATCGTTTGTGAGCGCGTCTTCTTGGAGGACGAAATCCTCTCCCTGGAATCTCAAAGGCCGCTGGGGGATTTTGACGTCGTGGCCTTTTCCCTCCCCTATGAACTCGACTACCTTAACTTGGTCAAGATTCTGAGGCAATCACAGATACCCCTGTTCGCCGCCGACCGAGATGAAAGGCATCCCCTGCTCCTGGCCGGAGGCGCCGCCGTGACGGCCAACCCTGAACCCCTGGCCCCCCTCCTCGATGCCTTCGTCATCGGCGAGGGAGAGCCGGTCTTGTCCGACTTGGTTCAAGTCCTGACCACTTGCCTTGAGCCTCGCCACGAGCTGCTACGGGAGCTCTCCCGATTGCCCGGGGTTCATGTCCCCGAACTTCGACCCGAGCGAGTAAAGCGGGTCTGGGCCGAGGAGGTCGATGACTTCCCCACCACCTCGACGGTTTTCACCCCCGACACCGAATTCGGCTCACTGTATCTGATGGAGATCGCTCGAGGATGCAAGTGGGGCTGTCGCTTTTGTCTGGCGGGTTTTCTTTTTCGACCGATGCGACCTCGTTCAGCAAGCCGGCTTCTGGATCAGGCGAGGGAGGGAGTAAGCCGGGGGCTCAGAATAGGCCTGGTAGGGGCCAC
>QMXQ01000194.1 GCA_003662205.1 Candidatus Bathyarchaeota archaeon | reverse complement strand
GTCCAGTTCTTCCAACAAACACAGGTTGCTCTCGGTGCGCAGCCGCGTCGCCCCCGCCCCCACCGGATCGAGGACGATGGGAACGCCCAGCTCGTTGGCCTGCTTTCCGGCGACGAGCATGGCCTCCACCCATTCCGGCGAGAGCGTGCCGGGGTTGAGCACCAAAGCCCCGGCCATGCTCACCATATCGGCCACCTCCTCCTTGGCGTGAGCCATCACGGGCAACGCGCCCAGGGCCAGGGTGACGTTGGCCGTGTCGTTCATGACCACGAAGTTGGTGATGTGGTGGATGAGCGGTCGCTGACGGCGTATCCGTTCCAGCATCTCGACTACCGCCTTGCCTGTTAGATGCTCATGTGCTAACGACATTCTCCGTACCCTCCGAGGTATTCTTTGATCAGCTTGACGGCGCAGTACGCGCCGCACATGGTGCATGTCTCCTCGACGCTGGGGGCGCTTTCTCCCCGATACCTTCTGGCCTTCTCTGGGTCAATGGCCAGCCGGATCTGCTCCTCCCAATCGGAGGCTTTGCGCGCCCTGGCCATCTTCTCGTCCCTGGCTAGAGCCTTGCTGTTTCCCTTGGCGATGTCGGCAGCGTGGGCAGCGATCCTGGCGGCGATGACCCCCTCCCTCACGTCCTCCGGGCTGGGCAGAGCCAGGTGTTCGGCCGGCGTTACGTAGCAGATGAAATCGGCTCCGGCCCAGGCGGCCAGGGCCCCGCCGATGGCGGCCACGATGTGGTCGTAGCCGGGGGCGATATCGGTGACCAGAGGACCAAGGACATAGAAGGGAGCCTCGCGGCACAGTCGCTTCTCCAACTGGATGTTGGCCTTCACCTGATCCATCGGGATGTGTCCCGGCCCCTCGACCATAACCTGGACGCCAGCCTCTCTGGCCCGGTCCACCAGCTCACCGATGATGATGAGCTCCTGAATCTGCGGCCTGTCGGTAGCATCGGCCAGGCAGCCGGGGCGCAGGCCGTCGCCCAGGCTGAGGGTGACATCGTATCGGCGGGCGATGTCAAGCAGCCGGTCGTACTGGTCGTAGAGAGGGTTCTCTTCCTCGTGGTGAAGCATCCACCCCACCATGAAAGTCCCCCCGCGGCTGACGATATCCATCAGCCGGCCCTGCCTCTGCAACCGCTCCACTGTCTCCAGGGTTACCCCGCAATGGACGGTCATGAAGTCCACCCCCTGCTGGGCCTGCTCTTCGATTACCTGGAAGATGTCATCCGCCATCATCCCCACGATGCTACCATGTTTCTCCTGAGACTCGATGGCCGCTTGATAAATAGGGACAGTCCCCAGCGGAACAGTGGTCTCCCGAAGTATGGTTGCCCGCACATGGTTGATGTCGCCACCTACGCTTAGGTCCATCACCGTGTCGGCTCCCGCCTCGATGGCCGCCCGGAGCTTCCTAAGCTCCTCGGCGATATCGGCGCTGTCAGGTGAGGTGCCGATGTTGGCATTCACTTTGGTACGCAGACCTTTTCCAATGCCCATCGGTTCGATGGTGTTGTGGTTGACATTGCGAGGGATGACGATAGTGCCCTCTGCCAGGCTCCGCACAATCCATTCCACTTCCACACCCTCCGCCTGCGCCACCCGTTCCATCTCCGGCGTGACGAACCCTTGTTTAGCTTTCTCCATCAACGTCATTTTCCACCTCCCTCGCTTCTTCACCGTAGTCCCCGTGAAGCGCCGTTGGTGTATTTCCCCCTACAACACTATCTTGCTTTCTGCTGGACCTGGCGACCCAGCAGGAGCAAATCCAGGTCTACACGCATTGCTGTCTCCTAATCTCTGCCTGCTGTTCCAGGCTCAGTTCTCCCAACTTCTCCCGCAGCCAAGGGTCGTTGTCCAGTGCCTTCTGCACCAAATGCAGGTATCTGGCCAGCCTGATAGCGTCGTTGGACACCTCGATGATCTCACCATTCAGGCAAACGAAGTGGCTCACCGGTATGCTGGAATCGGCGATGTAAATGGCCTCGTTCACGGCGGCGTGGAGAAGGTAGCAGTGGGGCGAGCACTCCACCGTGAGCACAGTGATCGTCTTCGGTGGCGACGAGCGGATCATAGAGGCCAATTTCCCGTAGACAATGGCATTCTGCTCCGCTTCCGGGCACACGGTGAGCACTGCTCGACCCTCCGAGAACTCCGTGGCGACCTCAGGATAGATGTGCTTCAAGCATTCGCTCACGATAAGTACATCTGCGTCCTTCAGGAAAGGGGCTTTAGCCCACGTTTGAAGCAGTTTCATAGGTGTAACCTCCATTCAATGTTTGCTGCGCCCGGGCGTGCAGGCTAGCATCCGCAGGATCACACAAAAAACCGCCGACTCCAGAGCAGGGCCAGCGGTTGGGAATCCATCTTACACGCTTCCCTACGCCGGCATTACCCGGGTCAGGTTCAAGGGGTCGAGGGCTAATCGGCCCTCCTCTCAGCCTGGCTCCACCAAGCTCCCCCAGCCGTTATTTGCTGATCTTACAGACCAGGGACCTTCCATTCCCTCCCCATTGCGGAGAGGGGTCAAGGAGGCATGAAAAGGGTTAATTCAATTGTAGCATTGAAAAGGGTTGGTGTCAAACGCCTTTTTTCCTCAGGGCCTGCGCAGCAGGTCGGGGGGGGTAGGGGGTGTCCCCCCATATCCCCTCTTCTCGTCGCCAATGTGGGGCATTGGCCCATTTAGCCTCACCCTGAATAGGAAAAAGTGGGGTT
>QMXQ01000193.1 GCA_003662205.1 Candidatus Bathyarchaeota archaeon | reverse complement strand
CTCCACCACACGGGAGGAGCTGACCGGCGTCGCCACCGCCTCCCCCGGATTCCGGGCCAGAAAGTCGCGGGCGACGAGGGCGAAGGACCGATCCCCCCAGTGGACCTCACCCCTCTCATCGACGAAGATGGCGCGGTCACCGTCCCCGTCGAAGGCGACCCCGACATCGGCGCCGGACGCCTCCACCAGCGCCCTCAGGCCGTCGAGGTCGTCGGGCCTCGGCTCCGGCTCCCTGCCCGGGAACCGGCCGTCGATGTCGGCGTTGACGGTGCTGACGGAGCAGCCGAGCCTCCGGGCGACGGCTGGGGCCGCGAGGGACGCGACGCCGTTTCCCGGGTCGATGGCGACCCGGAGCCGCGCCTCCCTGACGGCATCCCGATCGACGTGAGAGAGTACCGCCTCCGTGTAGGCTTCAAGGGCGTCCAGCGCCCGGACCGTCCCAACCCTGTTCCAAGGGGCGAGCTCCGGGCCTCCGCCGAAGAAGAGGCTCTCGATCTCCTCCTCCCGCCGCCGGGGAACCTCCACGCCGTCCCCCGCGATGACCTTGACGCCGTTGAACTCGGGCGGGTTGTGGGAGGCGGTCACCATCAGGCCGCCGTCGAGGCCGAAGTGTTTGACGGCGTGCTGGAGGGCCGGCGTCGGCAGCTCCCCGGCGTCGTGGACCCTGCAGCCGACGGAGAGGAGGCCGCTGACGGCGGCGTCCCTCAGCATGGGGCTGCTGGTTCTGCCGTCCCTCCCCACGGCGATGTCCCGGCCCAGGAGGGCGCCGGCTGCGGCCGCTAGCCGCATGACCTTCTCCGCCGTCAGGTCCCGGTTGACGACTCCTCGGACACCGTTGGTCCCGAAGAGCCGGCCCATCACATCACCTGGCGGGGCTCCAGGATGCTCTCCTCGACCCGCTTCGAGGGGCAGATGGAGACGCCCTGGGTGATGGTGACGCCGTCGGCGATGACGGCGTAGTCCCCTATGAGGCTGCCGGACTCCACCTTCACCCACCGCTCCAGCGTCGCGTTCTCGCCGATGATCGCGTTCCTGACGGAGGTGTAGTCGCCGATGGTGGCGCCGGGGAAGATGATGGAGTTCTCGATCCTGCAGCCGCGTCCGATGTGGACGTGATCCGCGATGGATGTGTTCGGCCCGATGACGGAGTTGGCGCCCACCTCGACGCCGGCGCCGATGGAGGATGGCGGGAGGACCTCCGCCGAGCTGTCCACCTTGGACTTTTCGCCTACCTGGACGCCGTCGAGCTTGGCGAGCAGCAGGCCGTTCGCCCTGAGGTAGTCCTCGGGGACGCCGATGTCCATCCAGAGGCCGCGGGCCTCGTAGCCGTAGAGCGCCCCCTCCTTCGCGAGGACGGGGAAGACCTCGTTCTCGGTCGAGACCGACCGCCCCTCGGGGATGTAGTCGATCACCTTGGGGTCGAGGACGTAGATGCCGGCGTTCACCAGGTTGCTCGGCGCCCTCCCGGGCTCGGGCTTCTCCACGAACCGGAGGATGCGCCCCTCGCCGTCGAGCTCCACCGCGCCGTACCGGCTAGGGTCCGGGACCTGGAAGAGGGCGATGGTGGCGAGGCCGCCCTTCCGCCGGTGGAACTCGACGAGGCGCCGGTAGTCGATGTCGGAGATGACGTCGCCGTTCAGCACCAGGAAGGGCCCGCCGTTCTGAAGCAGATCGGCAGCCTTCTTTATCGGGCCGCCGGTGCCGAGGGGGCGCTCCTCCCGGCTGTAGATGATGCCGAGGTCGAACTTCGTCGGCCCCAGGTATCGGACCAGGGCCTCCGCCATGTAGTTGACGGCGAGGATGACGGTGTCCACCCCGCCCTCGGATAGGTTCTTGAGCGTCCAGTCCAGCAGCGGCTGGTTCGCCACGGGGAACAACATCTTGGGCCGGGTGCAGCTCAGCGGCCTGAGCCGGGTGCCGAACCCGCCCGCCAGAACGAGGGCCTTCAACTCCTTCACCGTCGTTGATCATGCGGCGGGGTCTGTTTAAGAAGCTTTTGTGGCGGGGGCGCTAGCGGTCGGGGTCCTCGAAGAGGAAGCGGAGCTCCCTGCTCAGGCCGTCGTTCTCAAACCTCTCGTACCGCTCCAAGGAGCCGAGGTCGTACCAGAAGGCGTCGCTGACGTAGGCGCGCACCGGGAACCCCTCTTCGATGAGGTGGGGGATGAAGTCGCCCATCAGGTCGAACAGCTCGGATCGCCCCTCCTCGAACAGCCGGTCCATCTCCTCCAGCGCCGCGCCGCTTAGGGCGAGGACGCCGACGCTCACAGGCCGGTCGAGCTCCGGCTTCTCGATGAAGCGGGTTATCATGCCGTCCCTGATCTCCGCGGTGCCGACCCTGATCTTGAAGCCGCGGGAGAGGGCGACCGTCGCCGCCGCCCCCGTTTCGAGGTGCTGGGAGGCCAAGTCCCTCAGGTCGATGTTGGAGATGATGTCGCCGTAGTAGGCTATGACGCAGTCGCCCTTCGAGATGGCGCCGAGACGGTAGGCGTTCACCAGGGCGTTGGCGCTCCCCTTGAACTCGGGCCTGTCGAGGACGTAGCTGAGGTTGACGCCGAAGCGCCCCCCGTCGCCGAAGTAGTTCTTGATCTGCTGGTGCTTGTAGCCGACGAGGAGGACCACATCACTGATGCCGTGGTGCCTGAAGAGCCTGATGATGTACTCCAGGACCGGCCTCTGCTCCACGCCGACGGGGATCATGCACTTCTGGAAGTAGTAGGTGAGGGG
>QMXQ01000192.1 GCA_003662205.1 Candidatus Bathyarchaeota archaeon | reverse complement strand
GGGGAGGCGAAGAGGCGGGGCACCACCGTCATCCTGGACTCGAACTTTCTCTTCATCCCCCTCAGGTTCGGGGTGGATATCTTCGAGGAGCTGCAGCGGCTCGTCGGGGGCCTCGTCAGATGCGTCGTCCCGTCGCCGGTCGTCGAGGAGATGCGCCGCCTGAGGCGAGACGCGAAGCCCTCGCTGAGGAAGGAGATAAACTTCGCCCTCACCCTCGCAGAACGGTGTGAGAAGGTCGAAGTGCCGGTCGAGGCCGGGGAGGCGGTCGACGACGCCCTCATCCGCCTCGCTAAGAGGTGGAGGTGCCCCGTCGCGACGAACGACACTGAGCTCAGGCGGAGGCTCCGCGCGGAGGGGATTCCCGTCATCTATCTGCGGCAGCGGGCATATCTTGAGGCAGACGGGATCATTTAAGCCCGTCTTGGCCCTTGGATGGGTCTGCGCGGGCAAAGAAGTTTTAAATCTGGGCGCAGTTGTTTTGAGGGACCATAGAACCCACGGTGGAAGCTGAAAGAGTCGAGGGCTGGTGGTTCAATTGGAGAGAGAGGCCTGGCACGCCATCGAGATCGAGTCTGTGTTGGAGTCTCTGGGGACGAGCCGGCGGGGGCTGAGCGAGGAGGAGGCCCGACGGAGGCTGGAGGAGTATGGCCCCAACGAGCTGAGGGAGGAGAAGCGGGTGACCCCCTTCCAGATTTTCATCGGCCAGTTCAAGAGCATTCTCGTCATCATCCTCATCCTCTCCGCCATCGTCTCCGCCTACATCTCCATGCGCAAGGGTGAGGCCTACACCGACACCTACGTCATCTTCGCCATCGTCGTCATGAACGCCGTGCTGGGCTTCGTCCAGGAGTACCGCGCCGAGCAGGCCGTCGAGGCCCTAAAGCGCATGGTCGCCCCCCATGTCCTCGTCCTCAGAGACGGGCGCGAGGAGTCCATCGAATCCAAGAACCTGGTGCCCGGGGACATCATCCTGCTGGAGGCGGGGAGCCGCGTCCCGGCGGACGCGCGGCTGCTGGAGGCCGTGAACCTGCGGGTGGACGAAGCAGCCCTCACCGGGGAGTCGACGCCGGTGGCGAAACGGCTGGATGTTCTGTCGCCGGAGGTCGGCGTCGCCGACCGGAGCAACATGGTCTTCATGGGGACCATCATCACGGGCGGCCGGGCCGTCGCCGTGGTCACGACGACGGGGATGCGGACCGAGTTCGGGAAGATCGCGGGGATGGTCCAGGCCGTGGAGGTGGAGGAGCCCCCGCTGAAGCAGAAGATGGAGCGGATGGGCCGCCAGCTCGGCCTCATCTCCGTGATCCTGACCATCTTCGTCTTCATCGTCGGCGTCGTCGTCCACGAGGCGGAGCTGGAGACGATGTGCATGATGGCGGGGAGCCTCGCGGTCTCGGCCACCCCCGAGGGGCTGCCCGCCGGCCTCACCATCACCCTCGCCCTCGGCGTCACCCGCATGGCCCGGCAGAAGGCGATAGTCCGGAAGCTGGCGTCGGTGGAGACCCTCGGGAGCACCACCGTCATCTGCTCGGACAAGACGGGAACCCTCACCAAGAACGAGATGACCGTCAGCCGCATCCTCTCCCGCGGCAGGGTCATCAACGTCACGGGCGCCGGATACACCCCCGAGGGGGAATTCCTCCTCGAAGGGGACAGGCTCGACCCGAAGGACGACGGCGACCTCGAACTCCTCCTCCGCATCGGAGCCCTATGCAACGACGCCCACCTCCACGAGAGCAACGGCAGCTGGACCATCTTCGGCGACCCGACCGAGGGAGCCCTCGTCGCCGCCGCGGCCAAGGCAGGCATGCAGTCCGACGACCTGAAGGCGAGATACCCGCGGGTCGGCGAGTTCCCCTTCGAGTCAGCCCGGAAGAGGATGAGCACCATCCACGCGACGCCCGACGGTGGGAAGGTAGCCTACGTCAAGGGCGCCCCCGAGATCATCCTAGAGCGATGCGTCGGCATCTACGAGGGCGGAGCCGTCAGGCCCCTGACCGAGGAGGATCGGGAACGGGTGCTCTCCGCCATGCGGGGAATGGCTCGGGACGCGCTCCGGGTGCTGGCCATGGCCTACAGGGAGCTGCCATCGACCCTGGAGGAGTTCGAGATGGATGAGGTGGAGTCCGGCCTCACCTTCGTCGGTCTCGTGGGCATGATCGACCCTCCCAGGGAGGAGGTGCCGCCCGCCATCAAGCTCTGCAAGCAGGCCGGCATCAGGTCGGTGATGGTGACGGGCGACCACCGGCTCACCGCCGTCGCCATAGCCCGGCAGATAGGGATGCTGGAGGAGACCCCCCGGTCCGTCCTGACGGGGGACGACCTCAGCAGGATGAGCGACGACGACCTCGACGAGGTCATCGAGGAGGTCAGGGTCTTCGCCCGGGTCTCCCCCGAGCACAAGATGCGGATCGCCCAGTCCCTGAAGCGCAACGGTCACATCGTCGCGATGACCGGGGACGGCGTCAACGACGCGCCCGCGCTGAAGGCGGCGGACATCGGTGTCGCCATGGGGATCAAGGGGACCGACGTCACCAAGGAGGCGGCGGACATGATCCTTGAGGACGACAACTTCGCCACCATCGTCCGGGCGGTGAGGGGAGGCCGCCACATCTACGACAACATCACCAAGTACATCCGGCTGATGCTCGCCGCCAACTTCGACGAGTTCATGGAGATCACCATCGTCACCCTCCTCGGGCTGCCGCTGCCGTTCCTGCCCATCCACGTCCTCTGGGT
>QMXQ01000191.1 GCA_003662205.1 Candidatus Bathyarchaeota archaeon | reverse complement strand
CTTATGCTCTTCCGGGAATGGCAGCGCCTTTTTTCTCAGGTCTCCGGTTATGAGGCTAACCAACTGTCAGCTCTGAATCGCTGGGCAAGCCAATACGACATCACTCCTGGAGATGACCCAGCTCGCTTCCTTTTTGCCGTTCACACTTATTACGCACTGCTGATTAAACTGCTAACGGCAGAAGTGTTGAGCCTTCTGCGGGATGGTGCTATTCGCTCTTACGTTGCTTACTTGGCCCTGGTTCCAGAATCTGAGTTGAGGGGCGAGTTTCAGGAATTGGAGAGCGGTGGAGTCTTTCGCGCTCTGCAGATTGAAAACTTGCTGGAAGGCGACTTCTTTGCCTGGTACCTGGAACAATGGAATCCTCAGCTTGATCAAGCCCTGCGTATACTGGTCAGCAATTTGCAGCGATATGAACCGGCAACCATTGTGCTCGAACCAGAGCGGGTACGGGACCTCCTGAAATATCTCTATCAGTATCTGGTACCCAAAACCCTGCGCCATGACTTGGGGGAATACTACACCCCAGATTGGCTGGCAGAGTTTGTGCTGGACAGAGTGGGATATAAGGGGATACCGGGGCAACGTCTCCTGGACCCTGGCTGTGGCTCTGGGACTTTCCTGGTTCTGGCTATCCAGCGGGCCAAGGAAGCCTGCTCCCAGGCCGGATTATCCCCCGCCGAGACAGTGGAGATAATCCTGCGGGATATAGTCGGATTTGACCTGAACCCTCTGGCTGTGATCGCTGCCCGTGCCAACTACATCATGGCTCTAGGCGAACTGTTGAATGCCCGTGCCGGAAGCATAGAGATTCCTATTTACCTCTGCGATTCCATATTTACTCCCCGTCCTAGAGAGAGGCTGTACGGGCAGGTGTATGAATACACAGTACAAACGGGAATGGGTGATTTGTCTGTAGAAATACCCGCCTCAATAGTAGAAGCGGGACAACTGGGGCCAGTGATGACCATCATTGAGGAGGCTGTTGCCCATCGCTATAATGCCGATGAATGCTTGGAGCGGATCAGTCGCCTTCTGGGCCTTGATGAAGCCCACTCAGAGGAGATAGCTTGGCCGATTCAGCAGACGTTTGCCCACATCCAGGAATTGGAACAGAAGGGCTGGGACCGCATTTGGTGTCGGGTGATTAAAAACAGTTATGCTCCGGCCACGGTGGGGAAATTTGATTTTGTGGTAGGGAATCCATCCTGGGTGCGCTGGACCCGGTTGCCCAGCGGGTATGTGAAGGAGGTAAAGAATTTCTGCCAAGAATATGGGCTGTTTTCGTCGGATCGCTGGGTGGGGGGGATAGAAAATGATACCTCTATGTTGCTCACCTACTCGGCCTTGAATAACTGGGTGAGAGAGGGTCATCGGTTGGGATTTGTCATCACCCAGACCGTGTTCAAGAGCGAATCGGCAGAGGGTTTCCGCCGCTTCTGCCTGCCTGACGGCACTCCCCTGCGAGTCCTCGAGGTACACGACATGGTGGATTTGCGGCCTTTCGAGGGAGCCTACAACCGCACGGCGGTGCTCTTTCTGGAGAAAGGCCATCCCACTGCCTATCCGGTAAAATATGTGCGCTGGCGGAAGAAGACCCGTCGGGGTATAGACCCATCCCTCAGCTTGGCCCAGGTGCTAAATATCACCGAACGGGAGGAGTTAGTAGCAGAACCTGTTTACCGGCCGGGGGGACCCTGGCTGACGGCCTCTCCCCAGGCTCTGGAGAGTATCAAGACCATCCTGGGCCGGGCCGAGTATCAGGCCCGCAAAGGGGTCACCACCGACCTGAATGGCGTCTATTGGCTGGAGGTCATCGGCCCGGCGTCAGGGGGATTGCTCCATGTCCGCAATCGGCACGACATCGGGCGCAAAAAGGTACGACCGTTTGAAGGCCACTTGGAAGCAGATTTGCTTTATCCCTTGGTGCGTGGGCGTGACATCGGACCTTTCTCCTGGATGTGGCAAGGGTTATATGTCCTGGTCCCACAGAAGGAAATGCGGGGGTTCGATGAAGCTATCTTGAAGCGAGAGTGCCCTCGTACTTACGCTTATTTCGACCGGTATCGAGACTCTTTGCTCAACCGCTCCAGCTATCGTCGCTATCACCGTGCAGCGCGGGCAGCCTTCTATTCCCTTTGGAATGTCGGACCTTACACTTTTGCCCCGTACAAGGTGGCCTGGCGGGAGGTACAGCACCGCTTCGAGGCGGCGGTCATTGGCTCCGTGAACACCCCCTGGCAGGGACGACGGGTGGCCGTGCTCGACCACAAACTCTACTTCGTACCCTGCGAGCTGGAGGATGAAGCCCATTATCTATGTGCTGTCCTTAACTCGGCCCTTGTCCGGCGGGCAGTAGAGGCTTACGCTGTACAGACCCAGGTGGGAGTGCATGTCATGGAATACGTGCGCATTCCCCGCTACGACGCCCACGAGGCAATCCATCAGACCCTAGCAATGATTTCCAAAGACATGCACGCTCTGCCTACTCAGGCCCGTCGGAGGCGTCTGGAGGATGAGCGATTCCAGCAAGAGTTGGATAAGCTGGTAAAGAGGGCGATGGAACATGCGGGGGGATAATCATCTGTTAAATCTAGACACGGTTACTCTACCCATGCACGAGTGGCGGCCCATGCTGGAGGCCCTGGCGGCGCGGGATTTGCCGGCGGCGCGGCGGGCGGCTCTGCTGCGTCTGGTGTGGCGGGAGAGCTACCTGCCTCGGGAGGGGCTTATCTTCCGCGTGGAATGGCT
>QMXQ01000190.1 GCA_003662205.1 Candidatus Bathyarchaeota archaeon | reverse complement strand
CCATGTCGAGCTTGAGCTTCATCCCGATGTACTCGTACTCGAACTCTTGGGCCGCCTTGATGCGGCTGACGAACTCCTCCTCGGGCATCTCGTCGCCGACGTCGAGGTCGGCGTCGGCGACAACAAGGTGACGCTGGGCGGGGAGTACGTCGTCTACCGCCACGAGTTCACCTACTTCCACCCGACCGCCATAGCCCTCGACGTCGGCGACGAGATGCCCGAGGAGGAGTTCGTCAGCCGCATCAAGGCGGCCCAAGAGTTCGAGTACGAGTACATCGGGATGAAGCTCAAGCTCGACATGGTCGCCGTCAGGTCGACCTCCAACGACCCCGGCCGGTTCGAGGCGGCAGTGAGGAAGGCAGCGGAGGTGTCGGAGCTCCCCCTGATGCTCTGCGCCCTCAACCCGGCGGTGATGGAGCAGGGCCTCGCCGCCGTCGGCGACAGGAGGCCCCTCATCTACGCCGCGACGAGGGAGAACTGGAAGGAGATGGCCGACCTCGCCCTCATGTACGGATGTCCCCTGGTCGCCTCGGCGCCCTTCGACCTCAAGCTCCTCAAATCCCTCGCCAAGACCCTACTGGAGTACGGCGTCGAGGACCTCATCCTAGACCCGGGGACCCTGCCCGGAGAGGGCGTGGCGGAGACGCTTAACAACTTCACCGTCCTCAGGTGGGCTGCCATCAACGATGAGGACGAGCTCCTGGGCTTCCCCCTCCTCGGGACGCCCATCACGGCGTGGGCGGAGAAGACGGAGGACCCTGTGATAAACGAGTGGAACGAGGCGACGCTCGCCGCCGCCCTGATAACCCGCTACGCGGATATGCTGGTGATGCACAGCGTGAGCGGCTGGGCGCTGCTGCCGCAGGTCATCCTCAGGCAGAACATCTACACCGACCCCAGGAAGCCGGTCTCGGTGGAGCCGGGGGTGAGGCGGTTCGGCGAGCCGACGGATACGTCGCCGGTGATGCTGACGACCAACTTCGCCCTCACCTACTACACCGTCGCCTCCGACATAGAGTCGGCGAAGATCGACTGCTACCTCGTCGTCATCGACACCGAGGGCATCTCAGTGGAGAGCGCCATCGCCGGGAGGAAGATGACCGCCGACACCGTCGCCGAGGCCTTCAAGACCTTCAAGGTCGACGACCTGGTGAAGCACAGAAAGCTCATCATCCCCGGCAGGGCGGCCCGCATCAGCGGGGAGATCGAGGAGCTGACGGGCTGGACCGTCATGGTCGGGCCGATGGACTCCTCGGGCATCCCGAAGTTCCTGGACGAGAACTGGAAGCCGGAGGCCGGCTGACGCCCTCGACAACAACCTTTATCTCCCGCCCCCCTCTGGGTTGAGATGGCGTAATGGCTCGGAAACTTGTGATCTCGGTCTCCGGCAAGGGGGGGACGGGTAAGACCACCCTGACGGCACTCCTCCTGAAGTGGCTGATCCTGAACACCGACGAGGTGGCGCTGGTCGTCGACGCGGATCCCGCGACGAACCTGCCGGATGTCCTCGGCGTCAGCATCGAGAAGACGGTGGGCGACGTCTCCAAGGAGATGAAGGAGCAGATCGAGAAGGGAACCCTCCCCGTCACCGTCCCGAAGCAGGACCTGCTGGAGGCGTGGGTCTTCCAGACCCTCGTGGAGGAGGACCGGTTCGACCTCCTCGCCATGGGGCGGTCGGAGGGGGAGGGGTGCTACTGCTTCGTCAACAACGTCCTGACCCGGATACTCGACACGCTGACGAAGAACTACACGGTCACCCTCCTCGACATGGAGGCGGGGCTGGAGCACCTGAGCCGGAGGACCGACCGGGACGTGGACGCGATGATCGTCGTCACCGACCCGTCGAAGATGGGGTTCGAGACGGCGAGGCGCATCAAGGAGCTCGCCGAGGAGGTCCACATCGACGTCAGGCACATCTACCTCGTCGGCAACCGCTTCACCGAGCAGCTCGAGGGCGCCCTGAAGAGCGCCGCCGAAGAGATCGGCCTAGAGCTCGCGGGGTATATCCCCGTCGACCCCAACATCATGTCCTTCAACATGACGGGGAAGCCGCTGCTGGAGATACCCGACGACTCCCCCGCCTACCGGGCCGTCGAGCGGATCGCCCCGAAGATAGGGCTGGACGCGCTGAGGTGACCCCTGGTTGAAGATCGCCGTCGCCGGGAAGGGGGGCGTGGGCAAGACCTTCATCTCCGGGACCCTGGCGAGGCTCTTCGCCCGGGACGGCTACAACGTTCTGGCCGTGGACGCGGACCCCAACATCAACCTCGCCTCCACCCTCGGAGTCCCCCGGGACGTCGCCGAGAAGATCGTGCCCCTGTCGGAGAACGACAGCCTGGTCGAGGAGAGGACGGGGGTCGCGCCGGGGAGGTCCTACGGCTCGATGTTCAGGATGACGCCCACCGTCAGCGACATCGTGGAGAAGTTCGGCGTCGTCGGCCCCGACGGCGTCCAGCTCCTGGTGATGGGGACGGTGAAGGGGGGCGACACCGGCTGCATGTGCCCCGCCAACGCCCTCCTCCGAGTCCTCATCCAACACCTCCTCATCCAGCGCAGGGACGTCATCATCATGGACATGGTCGCCGGCCTGGAGCACCTGGGGCGGGGGACCGCCCGGAGGGTGGACGCCATGCTCGCCGTGGTGGAGCCCCGGATGAAATCCGTCGACACCATCCGCAGGATCCTGAAGCTCGCCGCCGAGATCGAGGTCCGGGAGGTCCTCGCCGTCGGGAACAAGATCGGCGGCGAGCTTCAGGAT
>QMXQ01000189.1 GCA_003662205.1 Candidatus Bathyarchaeota archaeon | reverse complement strand
GGGGATCTGGATTTATATTTAGTCAACGCAGACCAGCCCAATCGACTTTATCGGAACGACAACGGTGCCTTCGTAGACGTGGCCCCGGCATTGGGCGTGGCCGATGAGGGAGACGGAACGACCGCCGCATGGGTGGATTACGACAACGACGGAGACCTGGACCTATGCGTAGGGAATATGTCGGTGCCGTCCCTTCTGCTGTATCGCAATGACGGAGATCTGTTCACGGAAGTGGCGGGAGCGATGGGGATCCAAGAGCTCGGAAACATCATAGATGTAACCTGGGCGGACTACGACAACGATGGGGATCTGGACCTATTCGTGGCGAGGGACCAAGAGGTCAACACTCTGTACGTGAACGATGGGAACGCCTTCGTGGATCTGACCGTTTCGGAAGGTCTGGGAGGAGAGATAAGGGACGCTCGGGCCGCTGCCTGGGCGGACTACGACAACGACGGGGATCTGGACCTGTATGTGGTGAACCGAGGGGGGCAATCCAATCAGTTGTACAGAAATTCGGGGAACATCAACCACTGGTTGATCGTAAGGCTGGTGGGCACTGCGAGCAACCGGGATGGGATCGGGGCCCGATTGAAGTTGTACTCCGGCGACCTCTGTCAGATCAGGGAGGTGAGCGGAGGGGAGGGACATCCTCCGGACGTGGAATTCGGACTGGGCGCAAGGGCGAGCATCGATTCGCTGGTCATCCTGTGGCCGAGCGGAACCGTACAGATCGTCTATACCGGCGTCGATCGGAAGATCACGGTCACAGAGCAGGACACCGGGCTGCCGCCGCTGTCGAAGGAGGGGGTTTCCCTCGCCTGGGGAACGAGCAGTCTGAGGATTCACAATGCCTATTACGATCTCCAGATCGGCCGGGACACAGGGACTTTGGTTCACCTCAGAAGAGCAGGAGGGGCCGGAGACATCGTCCAGAACGAGGAACTCCAGATCGTGGATCTATCCGGCGTTCCCTACGAGACCGCTTTGTCCTCTATATCTTTGGTGCACGACTCGCCCATCTACAAGCTCGTGGAGGTGGAGATAGAGGTAAAGAAGGGCGAACAGGTGGTGGGTATGCTCAGGCGCTATCTGGAATTTCTTCCCTCCCCAATCGTGTACATCACCGACTACTTCTCCTCTGAGGACAACTTTCCCTTCGGAGGGGAGTCGGTTTATTTTCACATGCCGGGCGCAACCGAAGCTCAGGATCAGAAGGGATGGCCCGTTGCATTGACGGGGTCGGGTGGGGTGCTCTTCGACAAGCTTCTGACGGAAGATAACTACCTGCGCAAGGTGACGACACCGCAGGGGTCTCTATACTTCGGATCGATCAAGCCGGCGGAATTCTTCTCCTGGATAGCACCGACCTCATACATCTCCACGACCCAGGCGCAGCGGGTAAAGGTCGTAGATGGAGCGACAGCGACGGTCGTCGTCGAACTGAGCGGGCTCTGTACCCAGGACACGGAGTTGGGCAATAGTTATCTGATCAGCTTCCAGGAACATCTCTACGCTCCTCCGATGCACGAGATGGCCCTTTCGAGGCTCGGATATTCCGATGCAGGGGCTTTGCAGAGCTTCTGGGTTCGAAAGGGATATCGTCGGGTAACCTCCAAATCTCCTTATACGTGCACCTTCGACGATCACTTGGAGGACGACAATAGGGCCTGGGGAGTTCTCCACGAGGCCCGAGCGACACGGGCCTTTCCACCCCACGACCAGATCATCCGGCATACCTACAGGGAGCTGGAGGAACTGGCTGAGGATGGAGGAGACTGGGTCCGTCAGGGGAACCGAGGGCCGGCGAACGCCCACAGTGCCGGAGCGTTTCACCCGATGGTGGCCGTTATCGCCGAATACAAGGAAGCCTTTCCGGAGGCCATGCAGGCGATCTACGAGGCCCTCCAGGGAACCAAATCCCTTTACCAGGTGGACCCCACAGGTACAGAGACGTACGGCAAGTGGATAGACGCCTACAACGATACCACGTGGTGGATCACCCACCAGGACATCGGGGGCGCAAGCAAGGAGCAGGGCATCCTGAACATGCATCTCTTCGGCCTATCGCACGCCGAGTTGATGAAGGAGCTTTCCCTGTTCATGGGCGACGAGGCCAGCGCGGAGTTCTGGAAGGATGTATGTTGGAAGGCGACCAATGGGTTCATGTATGTGCTTCCGGCCATGGTCAATGAAGACGGCGATCTGGATTATTCGTTGCAGAAAGGACATCCATCCGGAAATTATTCCCCCACCTGCTGGAGAATGATGGGCAAGATCCTGCGGATGGAGAACCGATTTGTCCCTAACCTGCCCCTTCAGATGCAGAAATGCCAGACGTACTCGCCTGGGAGAAGGAAGTACGCCGGCCCACCGTTGGCCCTTGCGGATCATCGCACAGTCAGGTACATGCTGGGCGACGACGGCACGGGGGGATGTGCGTATAACCTGTACATGGTGACCTTAGAGGAGTTCTTAGTGGACGGTGAGTACAGCCCCGGAGGCACTTTCACGGGATGTGAGCAGATCAGCACAAGCCAGACCGCTCTCGTGAACGGTGTGGGGAGCATATACTTCAACGATAACCACCGCTTCCTGGTGACACCCAACGTGGAGTTGAGGACGACCCTGCGGCTCACCGAGGTGGAGGGCGAGGCGGAGATCTACCAGGCCTACTACACGGCCGAGGAGGAGAAGGCCACCATAGAGCTGACCGGAGAGGGGCCGGTCGTACTGCACCTGTCCAACTTGGAGACGGGGGTCCCCTACT
>QMXQ01000188.1 GCA_003662205.1 Candidatus Bathyarchaeota archaeon | reverse complement strand
GACTATGGGAGATGGCAGAGGCAGCCGGCGTGGGCCTCACCATCCGGGAGGACGCCATCCCCGTCGCGCCCGAGACCCGCCTCATCTGCGACGCGCTGGGGATCGACCCACTGAAGCTCCTCGGGTCGGGCGCGCTGCTGATCGTCGCCGACCCGGGGAAGGCCGACGAGATCACCTCCGCCGTGAGGGACGTCGGCGTCGACGCCTCCATCATAGGCGAGATCACGCCCCGGCGGGAGGAGCGGGTCCTCGTCAGACGGGACGGCGGCAGAGCGCTCATCGAGGCCGTCGACCAGGACCACCTCTACAGGGTCCTAGATGAATACGGGATGGGTGGAAAACCCTTCTGATGCGCGTCCTCCGCGCGATCTATCAACGGTCGGGTTGCGCAGCGGCTCTATCTCATCGTTTTGTCCTGCGGTATCTTTGGGTCCTCTTAACGCTTCGCTTCTTAACCCTTCCCTTGCCCCTCCCGGCGGCAAGCGACGGAAATAGGGAGGTCAGGTGGTCGCGCCCCTTGTAGACCGCCAGGGCCGCGCCGGCGCCGGCCAGGCCGATGGTGAGGTACTGGTAGGGGGGAGTCACCATCGTCAGGAGCGCACCGACCACCATGTCCAGGGGGGTGAGAGGGGCGACTGTGAGCTCCATGAGGTCGCTCTGGGACGGGGCGTGGACGCCGTCATCAAGCACCTGGACGAGGAGGTTCCACACCCCCACTTCGGAGGGCTTGAAGCTGTATGAGAAGCCGCCGGAGGCATCCGTCACCACGGTCTCCGCGTGATACGACGTGGGAGAGGTGAACACGACCTGGACGGCCAACCCCTGCATCGAGGGCATCACGGTGCCCGAGACGGTGACGGGATGATTCTTCTTCACCTCGCTTGAGCTGAGGGAGCAGAACACGCTCGTCGGCTCCTTCTCCACAGTGAAGCTGACCGGGTCGCCGGAGGCGGGGAAGTTCAGCTCGTCGCCGCCGTAGAGGGCCTGGAGGCTCCACTTCCCTGTCTGCCTTGGCTCGTAGGAGTAGCTGAAGGAACCCGTGGCGTCGGGCGCGACCTCGATGCTCTCGTTGAAACCGCCGCAGACGAACTGCAGGGTGACGGTATCGACGCTCGGGGAGACCGTGCCGCTCACTAGGAGCTTCTGCCCCGCCTTCAGCTTGGACTTGGATACGCCGTAATTGAAGGTCACCCTGTTCTTCACCGGGAACCCTCCCTCCATCGTGCCCACGTTACCGAAATCGTCCTCCGCGCAGATCGTGTAGTTGACATAGACGTCGGGCGAGAAGGGAGGGAGGTCGCCGACGTAGACGTCCCCCTGGAGGGCGAGCTCCTCCTCGTGCCAGGTCTCACCGCCGTCGTCCGTGTACTCCACCCACACACGCCCGACTTCGACCTCATCCTCAACGGAGACCTCAACCCTCGTCTCCTCCCCGGCGTATCCCCTCTCCAGAGGCTCAACAAGGGTTATGTTGGGGGGGTTGAAGTCCGTCTGCACGTAGAACTCCACCGTCCCCTCCCCGTGCTCCGCGATCAGCGCGAGGTAGTAGAAGATGTTGCTGGTCGCGTTGACGGAGTTCGGCGTGTCGTAGACGAACACCATATCCTGGCCGGAGTACTCACAGCTGGCCATGGCCTCGACGTTTCTCTCTCCCTTGCAGGAGGTGTTGAAGCCGCCGTATTCGCCCGCGAAGTTGTCGAAGAGGTCGCCGCTCGGGACGCCCAGCCCGCTGAGGGAGTAGCCGATCCCCGCGTCGGGGTTCGCCATCGCGTAAAGTCGGACCTCGTACATGTCGAGGGAGTCGGGTACATCGACATAGACGCGGATGCGGGGTGCCGAGGTGTTGAGTTCGTACGCCCAGCCCGTATTCAGCAGTTCCTCGTCGTCCTCGTTTCTGCCCTCGAGGAATCGCGTGTACCTGACGTTCGTGTCGATGTGCTCGATCAACATGAATACGGCTGAATGGTTGTTCTTACTATCCCTCGGGTCGTTGATTATGCGGAACCGATAGTCTCCGGTCGTCTCCGGGACGTAATATTGATGGCGCTCGTCGTTAGCGACCTGCTCCGGGAGCCCTGCTGATTCGGTGTGGGTGGTCGCGAGCAGACCGTTCGGGGTGTAGGTATATATGTCGTAGTCCGTGACGGGCTCCGTCCCGTTGTTGATCCACTCGCCGACAAGAAATACGTGATATCTTTTGCCCGCCTCTAGGTGGTAGTATAGGCTCCACTCCTCCCCCTTTTCCATGAAGATCGTCTCATTGGCACCTATGAAGACGGGGTCCACTGGCTTCTGGATGATGCTCTCTCTGTCCGATTCATCGTGCGACGCCCATAGCTTCGCCGAGGCGGGGACTATGGAGGAGCTGAGAATTAAAACTATGGCCAGCAGACAGCCCAATGCGATGGGAGCTCTGCGGACCCCTGATCCGACTTCTTTATGTAGCATGATCACACTACCTGACGGCTTACTAGGACTCATTCAGAAACTAATAAAGGTATTATGAAGGGTGGGAACGTATCAGAGCTACTGTCTGCACATATAGAGAACGCGTCTTGATCAGCCTCATCCCGGGCCCGCGAGGGAGGTGAACTGCGGCATGCCGTGGATGCCGAGGAGGGAGAGGTTGCCCACGTGGACGCGTTCGAGGTGTCTCCGGGCCGCCCTGTAGCACTCCACGGCCTGCTTCAGCGGCGTCACGGGCAGGTCCCGCATCAGGTGGGCGGGGTGGAAGACGAGGAGGCTGTAGGGGATGGAGGGATCCAGGTCCGCGATGAATCGGGCGATGGCCTCGACCTCGGCGGCGTCAACGTAGCCGGGGACGAGGAGGG
>QMXQ01000187.1 GCA_003662205.1 Candidatus Bathyarchaeota archaeon | reverse complement strand
GGCAAAGGCCGTAGAGGGCGTAATCGGGATTGCCGGCGAGTAGCCCAACCCCGCCAATCATCCCCGAGTAGCCCACGGTAGTGAGCACCGATTGAACCTGGTTTCGTCGGAGGAGCCTCCTTAGCCCCTTGAGCTCCGCGGCCACCTCGTTGAGCTGCTCCTTAACTCTCTCAAGGTCCTGCTTTAGTCTCTCGAGGCGGCCCTCATCCCCTGGCTGGTTCTCCTCCCTCCTCAGCATGGTGGCGGCTCCCCTGTTGATAACCTAATTATAAATCCTTTGTCAAGCGGAGTCGGGGTCAATTCTATGTTGTGTCGGAAAAATTCTGGGGAGGCTGCCGAACAGGATCGTGCTCCAGGCGGATGTCATAGCTTGCTGCCGTCGTATTCATTTGCCTCGGCCTCCGTGCGCAGCCGTAAAGCTCTAATGCTTCCTATCCAGAAGGATACGAAGCAGGCAAGTACCAGCCCGAGACCAGCCAGGCTGTATTTCGCCCATCCAGGCATGGAAGACGAGCTGATGTAGAAGGGCCTCGCCGGTGACCATGCACCGGGACTGCTGCCCCTTTCCGCCCTAACTCTCCAGTAAAGAGGGCTCTTACCAGGCGGCAGCTTCTCTCCCTCGGAAAGCACATACTCGGATTCAGTCAGCCCTTCTTTTGTTAAGAGAACGCTGGAGAAATCAGGGGCCGAGGCGATCACCAGCCTGTAGGTAACGGCACCGGGCTTGCCCACGTCTTCCCAGTCAAACTGTGCTCTCGGCGGCACCTTTTCTCCGCTGGCGGGAAGGATTAGCTCCGGTGCTGGCATTGGTTTCTCCACATAAAAAGACCTTGCCGGGGACCACTGGCTTAGCTTGCCAGACGACCTGACCCTCCAGTAATAAGGTGACCCTTGGCTGGGGGGCAGTTCCTCTACAGGAGAAAGGGTATACTCGGAGCGAGTTAACCCGTTCCTGAGAAGCAACAGCTTCGAGAAATCAGGGTCTGAGGCAACCGCCAAGTCGTAGGTAGCTGCACCGGCGGCATCTTCCCAGTCAAAGTGTACCCTTCCCGTCACCTTTGCCTTATCGGCCGGCTGAACCAGCCCGGGCGGCAGTACGGGGCTACTGACGTAGAAGGTACCTGGCACCGACCATTCGCCGGCGTTGCAAGCGCCATCAACCGCTTTTATCCTCCAGTAGTATGGAGTACCCTTGCTCGGTGGGAGTTTCTCTCCTTCAGAAAGGGCGTACTCCGATTGCGTCAACCCTTCCTTCCTCAGGAGTATGTTTGAGAAATTGGCATCCGAAGCGATGACAAGGGTGTAGCTGACGCCGCTGGGGTCACTCACGCCCTCCCAGTCAAAGTAGGCATTGCTGGCCGTCTCGGTCTCCGGGCGGGGCAGAATCAACTCCGGTGTCGGCGGTGGGTTGGATTCAACCGTATAGATGGCTGCCACATTATTTGCCCCGTCACTAGCGCTTATCCTGTGCTCTCCTGCCTGACCCGGTGGAACCCTGAAGTTAATCTCGAAGCTTCCTTCTACATCCGCGGTGGTACTGGCTACCTCATTGCCATCATACGAGACCGTGACCGGCAGGCCTGCCCTGAAACCGCTACCTTCCACAGTGAGATAGCACCCTACACCGCCCGATTGAGGAGTCAGCCTGATGCCTGCAGTCACCGAAAACTCTTCATAGTAGGTGCTAGTGCCGTCGCTCACCTTTATCTTGTAAATGTCAGGGCGCCGCACCGGGACACGAAAGGATGTATTGAAGCTGCCTTTTTCATCGGTGAGCGCTCCGGTAACTGCTTGGCCGTCAAAGTAGACCACTACACTGGCATTGGCCTCAAAGCCAGTGCCAGCAAGGGTCACCTCGGAATCAGCCGCCCCTGATTTGGGGGCTATGGTCAAATTCTGCCTGGTCAGGATACTGGCACTGGCAGAGTTCCCAGCGCTGTCTACCACCTTAACTACATGAGTGCCCCGGCTGCTCTCCGGAATCCTAAACAGGACATTGCCAAGGGTCCCGTCTTCGCCGGTCTCCCCCGTCGCTACCTTTGTGTCGTCAAAATAGACACTCAACTCTTGCTCTGCGGCAAAACCTGCACCGCTGACGACCACGCTGTCCCCCACATAGCCGCCACTTTTATCAAGCTCAATGGACGGTTCGAGAATGAAAGGAGCATAGAACTCACAGGTAGTGCACCGGACCCATACTCTGTGGATTCCTGCCGGACAGGTACCAACGGTAAAGCTCGCAGTGAGATCGCCCCACTCATTGGGTTTCACCGTCTGCACTATGTTATCCTTGCTGTCAAAGGCAATAGTCACCTGCCCCTCGCCTGGGACACCGATGATCCAGACATGGATTACCGTGCCGACCGGGCCTCGAGAGGGTTCCATGAGCATGGTCGGCTTCTCATCGCTAGCTGCGGCTGGGATGGCCGTTATCTGCATTAGGGCCGCCAGCGCCAGCGCTACTGTGATTGCCATTCGGCCAGCTTTAAACATCGGTGGTCTGTTTCCTATCTGCCCCTATCTCCCGGGAGACATCTTTGACTACTCTCAGGAGGTTATGAATATCGACATCTTCCAGGCTCTCGGCGAGTCTGGAAAGCCCGGTGTCCTCGACCATCTCCACCCTAAAGGCGTTGAGAGAGTCGTCTTTCTGCAGTGGGTGTTCCCTTTCTTCCAAACCTTCCACCGTCTCTTCCTCCTCGATTCCTGATGGCTGACCGGCTTCCGGCAGCGCAGTGTCGGGTTTCTCATTCCAGTGGGGCGAGCTGTCCAGTTCAGGGGGCGCCGTCTTCGGCTGGGCTTCCAGCCCGGCCCTGATTTCTTTCTCCGACTCCG
>QMXQ01000186.1 GCA_003662205.1 Candidatus Bathyarchaeota archaeon | reverse complement strand
CGTGGAGGCTGAAGCCGCCGAACCGTTGGACGAGGCGGTCCCGACTCGTCGCCGACCTCTGCCGCAGCCTCGTCCAACGGTTCGGCGGCTTCAGCCTCCACGACCCCCTCGCCGTCGCCGCTGCCGCCGACCCGAGCCTGGTGGAGACCAGGCGGTTCATCGTGGATGTCGAGACCACCGGCGAGCTGACGCGCGGCCAGACCATAGCCGACAGGCGGCGCCCAGGCCACATCCGGCGGAGGCGGGAGCCCAACGTGGACGTCTGCGTCTCCGTAGACGGGGACCGCTTCCTCGAACTCTTCATGGACCGGGTCGTCCGCGGGTAGGTGCCGAGCGGTGGTCGACCTCATCTGCTGCGGCGCCATCAACTGGGACATCAACCTCTTCATGGAGCGGCTCCCCCGCACCGGCGAGGAGGTCCCCGTCCGAGAGATCCGTAGGGTCTCCGGGGGAACCGCGGCGAACGTCTCCGTGGCGGCGGCCCGCCTCCTCGGCCCCGGCAGGGTCGCCTTCCTAGGCGCCCTCGGCGGCGACGAGATCGCCGAGAGGCAGCTCTCCATCCTCACGGCGGAGGGGGTGGACCCCTCCGGGGTCCTGAGGGTGATGGACGAGGAGTCGGGCCAGGCCTACATCACCATCGGCGCCAACGGCGAGAACGAGATCCACACCTACTTCGGAGCGAACCTCCGCCTGACGCCCCAGAGCCTCTCCAACCCCGAGCGGCTCAGCCTCATCAAGGGGGCGCGGGTCGCGGTCATCATGGACCCGCCGCTGGAGACGGCGGAGCGGCTCGCGGAGCTCTGCGCGGAGAACGGGAAGACGGTCATCTGGGACCCCGGCGTCTACGCCGAGCTGGGGCTGGAGGCACTGGCGCCCACCCTCCGCAACGTCGACTACTTCGTCCTGAACCACCTGGAGTTCGAGAACCTCTTCGGGACGAGCAACCCCAGGGAGGTCGGCGCCCGGCTTGAGACGGTGAAGCGGGGGATCAAGGCCCTCATAAAGCGCGGCGGCGAGGGGTGCACCCTCAGCGGCGAGGGCGGCGGGACCACCATCCACATCGACGCCGTCCCCCTGGAGAGGCTCGGCATGGAGGTCGTGAACACCGTGGGGTGCGGCGACGCCTTCATCGGCGCCTTCGCCGCCGCCAAGGTCGAGGGCCTCGACGACATGGAGGCCCTCCGCCGGGGATGCGCCGCCGGCGCCTACAAGGCGACGAGGATGGAGACCCGGGGAGGTCCGACGGCGCAGCAGCTCCGGGAGCTGCTCAGGAGATGGGAGGAGCTGTAGGGGAAGCCGCTCAGCTTTTAACACGGCGAGTCCAAAGATAGGGAAGTGTTCATCATGGCGCGGGGAGCAGAACGCGTGAGGCGGTTCCTCGAAGAGAGGGGCATCGAGGCCGAGGTGGTGGTGCTGGACAAGTCGACCCGGACGTCGCAGATGGCGGCGGACGCCCTCGGATGCAGCGTCGCCCAGATAGCGAAGTCCATCGTCTTCGTGAACGACGCCGCGGCGGTGGTCGTCATCTCCGGCGACAAGCGGGTCGACGTCAGGAAACTCTCCAAACTCCTCGGCCACAAGATGTCCATCGCCGACGCCGACGCGGTCCGAAAGCACACGGGATACGCCATCGGCGGCGTCCCCCCATTCCCCCACAACGACGACGTCCAGGTACTCCTAGACAGGTCCCTCGGGAGGTTCGAGGACGTCTGGACGGCGGCGGGAACCCCCCACTCCGTCTTCAGGATCAAGGTCGAGACGATGAAGTCCATCCTCGGCACGGACCTCGTGGACGTCGCAAAATAGAGGCCGCCTCGCGAGGACGAGCGCCCATCGCAAACGTTAAGAGCATCGGACGGGGGAGGTGTTATCCATGAAACGGTTCCACCACACGGAGATCAAGGCCGAGGAGGTCCCCGAACCCGCCCGAGGCGTCAAGGTCAGATGGCTCATCACGGGAGAGACGGGGGCGCCCAACTTCGCCATGAGGCTCTTCGAGATGGAGCCCGGCGGCTCCACCCCCAGGCACACCCACCCCTGGGAGCACGAGGTCTTCATCCTATCGGGGACCGGTGCCGTGCTGGGCGAGGATGGAGAGGAACCATTCGGCCCTGGGGACGTCGTGTTCGTCCCCCCCGACGAGGAGCACCAGTTCAGGAACACCGGAGACGAGGTCGTCAGGTTCCTCTGCATGATACCCCTGCAGGAAAAATAGGCGAAGCCGACCTACCGTTTTTCTAAACTCATCCTCTCAGGCCAGATCATAGCCTTCTCTATGAACCGGGGGAAAGACCGGTCTCTTTCCTCTTAAGTATCCGCTCGGTTGAGAAAAGAAAGGAGGCTTGGTGGTCGGCGTCTATTCTCCCCATACCCTTCGGAACAGGTTGAGGAAGTTCAGGCCCAGGATCTTCTTCACCTCGGCGTCGGAGTACCCTCGGGCGACGAGGCCCTTGGTGAAGTTGGGCATGTGCTCCAGCCAGCCGTAGCCCCACTCCTTCGGCATCGGCGTGTGGTAGGTCCGGTCGATGCGGTCGGGGTACTTGTGGATGTAGGCGGCCCTCGTCACGGAGTTGCGGAAGTCGAGGTCCGATCCGAAGCCGACGTGGTCGACGCCGACGAGGTCGACGGCGTAATCGATCTGGTCGAGGGTGTCGTCCGTCAGCGTCGTCGGCCCCGCCTTCTTCGCGAAGAAGGGCGTGATGCCGATGACGCCCCCCTTCTCGGCGCAGGCCTGCAGCGCCTCGTCCGTCCGACCCCGCCTCCTCGCGAATTCCAGGAAGGACTCTCCGCCGGCCCACGTGGCGTAGGGGCTGAGCTCCATGGGGGCGGTGGCCCTGGGGCAGACG
>QMXQ01000185.1 GCA_003662205.1 Candidatus Bathyarchaeota archaeon | reverse complement strand
CTCCTGCTGACCTCGATCAGCCCCGCCTCCCTGAGGTGCCTGATCATCGTCCTCGCCGCCCCCTCCCCCAGGCCCAGCCGGCGCCCCAGCGCGGCGCGGCCGAGGCTCCGCTCGGACGCGAGCTCCAGCGCCTTGAGGACATGTGCCTCCATGTAGGAGGGGGCGCGGCCCGGGGCCACCCTCTCCGAGACCTTCCGCAACACCGCGACGGGGTTCAAGTTGTCCTCGCGTCGTATCTAGGGCTGTTGCCGTCTTAAGGGTTTAGAAACGGTTTTATAGTTGGTTGGATTATCCATCCAATGTATGATGCGGATGAGCACCCGCCAGGTCGCCCTCACAGCGACGATGTCCGCCGCCTCCATCGTCATCGCCTACTCGAAGGGGCTCGCCATCCCCTCGCTGCCGGGCGTCGTCGAGTTCATGACCGTCCTCATCTTCATCAGCGGCTTCTGCTTCGGGCGGCTGGTCGGCGCCGCCGTCGGCGTCGTCGCCCTGACCATCTACATGCTCATACCCTACCCCTTCGCGCACCCCGCCGCCTGGCTGTTCAGCATCTCACCCATCCTCCTCGCCGTGATGGCAGCCCTCGGCGCCATGTTCGGCATAGCGGGCGCAGCCGTCTCCAGGATCATCAGGCCGGAGGGGAAGGCACGGTTCGCCCTCTCCCTGGCGCTGGTCGGCCTCGGCCTCACATTCGTCTACGACGTCATGTCCAGCGTGGGCTTCGCCCTCGCCTACCCCGCCTTCACCAGCGTCTGGCAGGCCATCGTCCTCACCTTCGTCTCCCTCTACCTCCCCTGGCCCCCCATCGTCCACACGGCGACCAACACCGTCATCTTCGCAACGGTCGCGCCCGTGCTGATAGCCGCGATAAGAAAACTGCCGGAGACGACCGGCTAGCGAAAAAAAGGGGGTTAAATCAGTTTAGAGCAGGCGCTTCTCGCCCGTGATCCCCTGTATCTCGGTGATGTCCTGGGTGACCTCGAGGCAGCCCAGGTACTCGCCCTCGCCGTTCCTGACGGGGAAGTACCTGATGTAGATCTTGCGGCCGCCTACGTCGATCCAGAAGTCGGCGGAGTCCCGCCGCCCGGCCCTGAAGTCCTCCAAGATCTGGTTGACCACGTGGATGCTCTTCTGGGGATGGCACTGCTGGACCTTCCTGCCGATGACCGCCTTGGTCCTCGGGAAGATCCGCTCCTTCCCCTGGCTGAAGTATCGAACCGTGTCCTCCCTGTCGACGAAGGTGATGTCGAAGGGGAGGCTGTTGAGGATTGATTCCACCTCCTCGGCTGTCAGGGCGCCCGTCTCGAAGGCGATCCTCCCCTCGGGGGCGGGGCGGGCGGCCTCCGTCTTCTCCTCGACCGCGGGCCACTCGTGTTCGGGCGTGAAGCAGCAGTAGCCGAGCTCGTCGCACTCCTTCTTTATGGTCAGCCACTCCTCGTGGGGGATGACCCTCAAGGCCGCGGGGTACAGGATGTTGTTCTCCTTGTAGATGTGGCTGGAGAGGTCGCTTGTGATCTGCTCGGCCAGCTCTCCGAGCTTATTCGCGAACTCCCGGTAGTCCATCTGCCCGTGCGACTCCACGAGCGCCGCGAGCCGCTTCTTCTTCTCCCTCAGGTCGTAGTGCTCCTGCCACATGACGGCGGGCGGCTCCCTGATCCCGTGCTTCTCAAGGTAGGGGAACAGGACATTCTCCTCCCTCACGTTGTGGTTCTCCACCTCCATGAGGTGCTCCGCCACGTGCTTCAGGACCTCCAGCTCCTCCTCGACCGATCTGAAGTCGTCGGCCGCGCCTATCCGCTGTGCAGCCTGCTTCAGCATGTCGAGGAACTGGGTTATCCTATTGTGCTCCTCCATGAAGGTGTGCACCGGGTGGCCCGGCGGGACCTGAACCTGCCGCCGCTCCAGGCTCTCCCTGAACACGGCGAGGTGGACGTCGCAGAGGCGCCTGATCTCCTCCCTCGGCAGCCCCTCCCGGATGAGCTCCTCCTCGATCTTCGCCACGTCGGTGGGGCTGACGCCCCCCAGGAACTCCTTGAACCTCTCCTTCACCTTCTCCGGGCTGGCCCCCTCGTGCAGCTCCCTGATGATGCTCTTCAAAATCTCCCTTTTGTTATCCGATATTTTCGGCACCGTGCTCTATGAGGAGGATGGCATCTTAAAAAGGTGGTTCCCGTTATCTTTGTCGGGGGCTGCGGCCTCTCTGGGGTATGGGTGTGATCGAGTATTTCGACGCGCCGGATGTGAAGAGGCGGATCGACGAGATCATCGAGCTCCTCCGGTTCGACCACATCCGCTCCGAGTCCATCTTCTGCGTCCGGAGCCGGGGGTCGAGGGCGGAGAAGACCATCGCCCGCATCCACGGCCTCAGCAGGATCTGGCAGGAGGCGATGGGCACGGAGCCCGCCTACATCATCGAGATCATCGCCGAGAGGTTCGACGCCCTCTCCGAGGAGGATCAGGACAGGACGCTGATCCACGAGCTCCTCCACATCCCCCGCGGCTTCAGGGGCGGCTTCAGGCCGCACAAGGGCTACGTCAACAGGGAGATCGTCGAGATGTGGTACAGGAGGCTGCGGCAGAAGAAGAGGCGCTACGAGGGAACGGCGCCCTAAGCAGAGGGCTCAGCCCGCCCGCGCCGTCTCCGTCCCCTGTTCCGCCTGAAAGGCAGTGATCCGCCTTCGGGCGAGCTCCACGTACTTCATGTTGTTGTCGAAGCCGATGAAGTGCCTGCCGGTCTTCAGGGCGGCGATGCAGGTCGTCCCGCTCCCGCAGAAGGGGTCGAGGACAACATCTCCCTCGAAGGTGTAGAGCTGGATGAGCCGGTAGGGGAGCTCGACGGGGAAGGG
>QMXQ01000184.1 GCA_003662205.1 Candidatus Bathyarchaeota archaeon | reverse complement strand
GCCGGGCACCAGGAAGGGGGGCAAGTACTCGGTGGTGTCCCGGAAGACCCGCTGGATGAGCAGGATCAGGGCGCTCCGGCGCAAGCTCCGCTCCCTCAGGGAGAGGAGGATCATCACGGCGAGCACCTACAGGAGCCTCTACATGAAGGCGAAGGGGGGCGAGTTCAGGAGCATCGCCGAGCTGGAGCGGTACATCACGGAGCAGGGGCTGAGGAGGCGGGCGTTTGGCTAAAGGTCCCAGATACCGGGTGCCCTACCGGCGGAGGAGGGAGAACAAGACCGACTACAAGGCCAGGCGAGTTCTCGCCACCTCGAGCAGCCCCCGGTTCGTGGTGAGACCCTCCGGGAGGAACATGGTCATCCAGATCGTGCGATCGGAGATCAAGGGGGACTACGTCCTCACGCAGACGAGCTCCGCCGAGCTCGCCAAGAAGTTCGGGTGGCGGGGAGGGGGGAAGAACACATCGGCGGCGTACCTCCTCGGCCTCATCGCGGGTTACAAGGCACTGAGCAAGGGGATCGAGACCGCCATCCTCGACATGGGCCTGAAGAGGCCGACGAAGGGCTCGAGGGTCTTCGCCGCGGTCAAGGGGGCCCTGGACGCGGGTCTGAACGTGCCGTGCGACAGCGACATCATGCCGGACCCGGAGAGGATCGAGGGCGCTAAGATCGTGGAGTACGCCAAGAGCTTTGAGGACCCCCTGGAGTATGAGCGCAGGTTCTCGGGGTATCTCCGGCGGGGGCTGAGGCCGGAGGGGCTGACCGAGCACTTCAGAGGGGTCAAGGCGAAGATAGAGGAGGCGTTCACCGGTTGAGCCGTAGATCACAGCGAAGGTCCAGAGAGTCCGCGCTCGAGACGTGGGTCCCGAAGACGCGGCTGGGCAGGATGGTTCTGGAGGGGCAGATCTCGTCCATCCACGAGATCTTCCAGGAGGGTTACAAGATCAAGGAGGTCGAGATCGTCGATGTCCTCGTGCCCGAGCTGAGGGATGAGGTCATCAACATCAACCTCGTCCAGAAGCAGACCGACGCCGGGGAGCGGTCCAAGTTCAGGGCTATCGTCGCCGTCGGCAACGGCGAGGGGCTCATCGGGGTGGGCGCCGGGAAGGCCCGCCGGGTCAGGAACGCCATCGAGAAGGGGATCAGGGACGCGAAGCTGAACCTCTACCCCATCAGGCGGGGCTGCGGCAGCTGGGAGTGCGACTGCGGCGAGCCCCACACCCTCCCCTTCAAGGTGACGGGGAAGAGCGGCAGCGTGGAGGTGACCCTGATACCCGGGCCGAAGGGGCTGGGGCTGGTCGCCGGGGACACGGCGAAGGTCGTCCTAACCCTCGCGGGGATAAAGGACTGCTGGTCCAAGTCCATCGGGGCAACCCAGACGACCACCTCCTTCGCCTTCGCGACCTTCGAGGCATTGAAGAACACGACGAGGGTGATGACGCCTCGGGACTGGGCGATGTAGAATGGAGCGCCGATGCCTACTTGCGATCCGCATCAGGGGCGGGGTGAACGCCCCCGTCAGGGTCAAGGACACGCTGCGGATGTTACGGATGGAGAGGAACAACACCGCGACCCTCCTCGATGACAGGCCGGACTACCGGGGCATGCTCCAGAAGGCGAAGGACTGGATCACCTGGGGCGAGCCGACGGTGGAGACCATCCGCCTCCTGCTGGAGAAGCGGGGCAGGGTCACCGGAGACGGCCCCATAGACGCCGAGACGCTGAAGGCCCTGGGCTACAAGGACCTGGACGAACTGGCCGCCGCCCTCCACGCGTGCAAGGTCGAGTTCACCAAGCTAGACGGCGTGAAGCCCTTCTTCCGCCTCCACCCCCCAAGCGGGGGGTTCAAGCGGACCGTCAAGCGCCCCTACCGGGCCGGCGGGGAGCTGGGATACCGGGGCGAAGCCATAAACGACCTCGCCCGCCGCATGTGCTGAGCAGCCAGGCGGCTTTATAAGCAACAAGTTTTTATTGAAAACGCAGTTCTTCAATACGGACGGTGGAGACTTTGCCCCATAAACTGAGGAAGACGAGGAGGCTACGGGGATCGCGGACCATGGGCTACGGCAGGGTAGGCCAGCACCGGAAGGCCGGAGGCAGAGGCGGCAAGGGCAAGGCAGGGGGACGGAAGCACTTCTGGATCCAGACCGTGAAATACAACCCGAACAGGTTCAAGAGGATCGGGTTCAAGCCCCCCTCCGCGCTGCAGCCCCGACCCAGGACCATCAACGTCGGGGAGCTGGAGGACCTGGCGCTTCGAACTCTCGGAGGGGAGCAGCCCAGGGCCGTGGCCGGGCCCCTCGATCTCGACCTCACCGGGCTGGGATACGGCAAGCTGCTGGGCAGGGGGGAGGTCAAGGTCCCGCTGAGGCTCAGGGTCTCCGCCTACACGTCGAGGGCCCTTGAGAAGGTCGAGGCGGCTGGGGGAGAGATCGTCGAGTCCGAGTGATGGGGATGGGGCGGTTTCTAGAGGTCTTTAAGCCTATCTCCCGGTTCATCCCAGAGGTGAGGCCGCCCGAGCGGAAAGTCAGCTTCAACTCCCGGCTGCTGTGGACGGGGCTGGCCCTCGTCATCTACCTCATCATGTCGGAGATCCCCCTCTACGGCATCTCGGTGAAGGGGCAGAACGACGCGCTGTTCACGTGGCGGATCATCTTCGCATCGACCCAGGGAACGCTGATGCAGCTGGGCATCGGGCCCATAGTGACCGCCGGCCTCATCATACAGCTCCTCGCCGGCTCGGGCCTCATCGAGGTCGACTTCTCCAACCCCGAGGACCGGGCGCTGTTCACGACGGCGAGCAAGGTCTTCTCCTTCCTCATGGTCATACTCCAGGCGATCCTCTACATC
>QMXQ01000183.1 GCA_003662205.1 Candidatus Bathyarchaeota archaeon | reverse complement strand
GCATAGGGAAGGCGAGCGCCAACCTGCCCGGGGTCGAGGTGGTGGAAGTCACCGACCTGAACGCTGAACTCCTCGCGCCGGGAGCGCACCCCGGGAGGCTGGTCATCTGGACGCGATCGGCGTTCAAGGCCCTCGACGAGGTCTGGGGAGGAGGGAGGCGTTGAATCCTCACGAGGTCATCCTCTACCCGCTCATGACCGAGCGGTCCGTCAACATGATCGAGAACGAGAACAAGCTCGTGTTCATAGTCAACCGCAGGGCTGACAAGCATGAGATCGCGCGGGCGGTGCAGGCCCTCTACGACGTGGAGGCGGACAGCGTCCGAACCCTCATCACGCCGAAGGGTCTGAAGAAGGCCTTCGTGAAGCTCAAGGAGGGGTACGACGCCTCGGACGTCGCCATAAGGCTGGGCATACTGTAGGGATGAGAGATGGGTAAGAAGCTGAGAGTTCAGAGGAGGGGGAGGGGCTCACCCACCTTCAGGGCGGCGAAGAAGGGGCGAGTGGCCCCCATCAAATACCCGCCCCTGAAGGCAGAGGGGCTCAGAGGGGTGATCCGGGACCTCCTCCACGAGGCCGGCAGAGGCGCGCCCCTAGCGCACGTCGAGCTCGGGGAGGGGATGAGCTACTACATCTCGGCCCCGGAGGGCGTCCACATCGGCCAGGAGGTGGCCATCGGCCCGGACGTGCCCATCCGCGTCGGCAACGTGCTGCCGCTGGGCATGATCCCAGAGGGCACCATGGTGTGCAACATCGAGCTGAGGCCCGGCGACGGCGGCAGGATCGCCCGGAGCTCCGGCACCTACGCCACGGTCGTCTCCCACATGCCCACGGGGACCGTCGTGAAGATGCCGTCGAAGAGGAACATCGAGCTCCCCAACGACTGCAGGGCGACCATAGGCATCGTGGCCGGCGGCGGGAGGAAGGAGAAGCCGTTCATGAAGGCGGGGGAGAGGTACCACCTGGAGAAGGCGAAGGGCCACGTCTACCCCAAGACCAAAGGCGTCTCGATGACGGCCGCGTCCCACCCCCACGGGGGCGGGCGTCACAGGCACCCGGGCAAGTCGACCACCGTCTCGCGGCACGCCCCGCCGGGCCGGAAGGTCGGGCTGATCGCCGCGAGGAGCTCGGGCAAGAAGAAGAGGCGGAGGAGGGCGTAGCCGCACAGGGCTTAAATAGCGGCGCAGCGTTGGAAGAGGGTGAGAAGGATGCCGAAAGAGTTCCTGTACCGGGGCCGCACCATCGACGAGCTCAGGACCATGTCGATGGACGAGTTCATCAACCTGCTCCCCGCGAGGATGAGGCGCAGCCTCCGCAGGGGGCTGTCGGACGAGCAGCGCATCCTCCTTGAGAAGCTACGCTCCGCGCACCCCGGCGGGAAGCCCCTCAAAACCCACGCCAGGGACCTCATCATCCTCCCCGAGATGGTGGGCCACACCCTCCTCGTCCACAACGGCAGGGAGTTCGTCGAGGTCAAGATCACAGAGAAGATGGTGGGACACTACCTGGGAGAGTTCGCCATAACCAACAAGCCGGTCCGCCACGGCAGGCCCGGCATCGGCGCCTCCAGGAGCTCCATGTACATCCCCCTCAAGTAGCGCCCCCGGCGCCCACCGCATTCCCCTGAACCTTTTGGGGTTAATGTCCCAGACAATTCGCCGAAAACTCTGTTAAAACGCTCTGTCGTTCAACTTTGTATCAAAAGTCGCTCGTCTTCGAAAAGGTTTTTATAATAATTGGCGGTTCTTCTGTAGGCGTACGGTGCGTATATGCCATCGTGGAAGTACTCCGTTCAGGGGCTCGACCCGGACAGGACCGCCATAGCCAGCGGTAGGGATCTGAGGATATCGCCCAAGGCGGCTAGGGAGATCTGCAGATACCTCCGCGGCATGAAGCTCGAGAAGGCGAAGGAGGCGCTGCAGGAGGTCATCGACCTGAAGAGGCCGGTCCCCTACTTCAGGCACGACAAGAAGGTCCCCCACCGGGGGGGCGTCGAGGGGTTCGACGCGGGCCGGTATCCCGTGAAGGCGGCGGGCGAGATCCTGAAGCTCCTGGAGGCGGTGGAGGCGAACGCCGAGTTCAAGGGTCTGTATACGGATCGTCTCAAGATCGTTCACATCGCCGCCCATCGGGCGCGCGTCATCAGGAAGTATATCCCGAGAGCCTTCGGGAGGTCCTCGCCTTATTTTGATCACCTGACCCATGTTGAGGTCGCTGTTGAGGAGGTTTAATGTCAGTCGTCAAGCGTATCATCAAGGACTCCATCGAGAGGATGGAGGTCGACGAGCTCCTGGGTGAGGAGTTCGAGCAGGCCGGCTACGGCGGCATCACCCTCACGAAGACCCCCCTCGGAGCCCAGATCAACCTCTTCACCATGAGGCCGGGGAGGGTCATCGGCAAGAGGGGGCGCGCCATCAAGGCGGCGTCCGAGCGGCTTGAGACCGAGCTCGGCATATCCAACCCCCAGATCACCGTCGTCGAGGTCGAGGTCCCCGAGCTCAACCCCCGCATCATGGCGTCGAGGATCGCGAACGCCCTGGAGCGGGGCGTCCACTTCCGCCGAGCCCTCTTCTGGGCCCTGAGGCGGATCATGGACTCGGGCGCCATCGGCTGCGAGATCGTCCTCAGGGGGAAGCTTAGGAGCGACAGGAGCCGCTTCGAGAAGGTGAGCGAGGGGTACCTGCCCAAGTCCGGCGACCCGGCCATCAGGTTCCTCCGGTCGGCGACCATGCACGTGAAGCTCAAGCGGGGGACCTTCGGGGTCACCGTGACCATCGTCCCTCCCGACGCCAAGTTCCCCGACAAGATCAGCCTAGAGGGGCTCCCCGAGATCGAGGTCCCCGAGGAGGAGTACGAGCTACCCG
>QMXQ01000182.1 GCA_003662205.1 Candidatus Bathyarchaeota archaeon | reverse complement strand
GTGAAAGATTCCAAGAAACCGTTATGAGAAATATGCCGAACGAGAGGTGCTGCGCTGGAAGCTTCATTGATGATGAACGCCTCTTGTTTGAACCTGGAGGCGGAAGAAACAATCCTAGCGTTGCTTCAGCAGAACGACAGCCCTTAATTTTCTTGCTTCAGAAAAACCACCATTGGGAGGAGAAACAATGTGACGATGCTGCATGCGCATGCTTTACGGGTTGACATTCGCCTCTTTGTCCTTTCTTGCTCTCTAATGCCGCAAGGCCAAGAGCGTGCAATGGACCAGGCCGCAGTTTCACGGTCCTTTCGCCATAACGTCTCCCAGGGAAGCCAGCTTTGAGATGCATGGCGCGAATAAGGTCCCGCTTTGAACATGGGACAAATAATGGCCTTGGCATGGTTAAACGAGCTTGCGGTACGCCTGCCTCGAGGAAGTACTTTTTGATAACGAGTTTGGTCCAAATGCCCGGGGCGGTGAGTAGCGCAATATACGCGAGCGAAACGGTTGTATAAATCGACACAAATAATCACGCTTTGTGAAAACCGGAAACAGACACACTGTAGGTTGGAAGGCGATTCGACTCGTTGGTCGAGCCTCTATGGGAGATCAATCTTCTATAAGGGTTATGTCAGTATTAGGCTTGGCATACCCTTTCTTTGCAATGTAAGATTTTGTCTCCTCAACCAACTGCGTTGTGACATTGAAATGGTAAGTGCGGTAATCCCTCACTGTGAACTCGCCGGTACGGAAAAACCCCCACTTTTCAAAGAAGTCCGTCAGATCTAACTTGGCTACATCACAACAGACTTTCACGAAATCGAACTGGTTGCGAATCGAATCATTTCCCCGACCTGATTCCGGCTGCCGCCGCAGCACTTCCATGACGTCTGGGTAAAAATCAGGCTTTCCGTTGCGCGTGAAGTATAGGTGAAGCTGCCAGAAGGGAACCAGCCGATCAAAGACATTTGGGCACTCAAGGTAGGACCTTCGGGGACGGGCACCAATAACATTGCGGCGCGCTGAAGCATAGTTGTTTTGAAGCTTGAGACGACTTGGATTTCCCATTGCCGTAACGGTATACATGGCAAAGATATTGCAGCTCACCTCTGTCATGCCGCCCCATGTTAGCTGAGGCCGTAGCTGAAGCACGTGTCCCACCTCATGACAGAATCCCCAGCATGCGTCACCTTTGATCACCACATTCGGATCAGCCACCTTGCGCATAGTGCCTCGATTGCCCAAGAAGGCAACGCCATCACGATCCCGAAACATGTAATAGTGGTAGTTGACGCGCGCCAGAATGTGGTTCTTTGGCACCTTCCGGTATTTAACAAGACCTAAGATCGTGTAGTGGTGATGAAGCATGGTATCGTAGCTGCGCAGCAACTCCACTCCCTTGCCCCGCGTGAACTTCTGAAACCACTTCACAGGGTAAGCGACCTGAATATGGTGGCCTCGGGCATCCATAATGGGACTCACTGCATTATCCAAAAGGCGGTTCCAAACGGCATTGGTGTGCTTTGTGACATCGAAATATCCGTTCACTTTGCCGGTCAAAAAATGTATACGTATCCGAGGCGCCTTCTCAGGATGATCGTCGTAGTAGCTCACGTAGGCGTTTCCTGCCTTCTTAACCTGGATTACATTGAGCCCTTCGTGCAGTCTTATACTTTGCCGCCGAAGACCCCATCCGTTCGGATCGCGCGAAGGAGGGATACCCGGTGGAGGTTTGCGTAGCCAGTCCGGGATAAGAAGCCACAGCTTGCGGCCTCCTGTATCTCCCACCAAAACCACATGCTTGCCCGCATCCAGGTAGATCCCGGTGATATTGTCATACCGGCTGAAACCATCTCCTAGTTTCAAAGTTTTCTGCAAAACACGAGAGGAAGGATAGGCTTCGTACTCAGCGGCCCGGTAGGTCGCATCGTAGGTTCCATTCAGAAGCCGCTGTGCTACGTCCCTTAGAAGCTGACTTCTGAATGCAGCAAGATCCTTTGAGCTAAAACCGGGCTTAAGCCGGGTGCAGCAGCTATCGGC
Organism: Candidatus Bathyarchaeota archaeon; assembly: GCA_003662205.1. Taxonomy (GTDB): domain Archaea; phylum Thermoproteota; class Bathyarchaeia; order TCS64; family TCS64; genus B46-G15. The sequence goes on along the minus strand of QMXQ01000182.1, from coordinate 855 downwards.
AAAAAACCGCATGTCAGCCTTTAGCGCCTCGAGGTCGTAGGCACCGTGGACTGAGATCGGAAAAAATACAGCGGATAGAAACCCGAAGGAGAGAATCCAGTCCATCCACATAGGCAACACTCCTTTGTTGTAGAGCGGCCGAAACGCTGCAGGTTTTCGAAACAAAACTCCCGATTTCATGACAGTTAGCAGGTTCTCATAAGTTCCAGAGGTCGCGGTCCGGGCGGGACTCCCAGACATCGGCCTCTTCCTCGTTGATAGATTGCTCCTTTGCTGGTTCAAGTTCAAGAGCTCAATTCAAAAGCCAGGCCAACGCCGCTGCATGACAGGTAATGTGCGAGCGTCCGATCACGTAATGAACTCACGGCGCGTCTCCGTAAAGGTATCTTGAAAGGCTGGCAGTATGCAATGGTCAGACCGTAAAGTTTTTCGCTGTACACGTGTTTGCAGTACTCAGCATTCATCATGGAACCGTCATAATACATCACACCTTCTTTGTTGTAGAAACGGTCAAAGAAGCCTTACCTACCTTATAGTGGCTCGCCTGCACGTCAGCAATAGCGACGCATTGCGCATCTTCAAATTCGGCAACCATCGAAATTTCGTACCGACTATATGGAAAGGATGCCATCCGCAAGTTTGCTCATGAACTAGGCAAGGTGCTTACCAGATTTCGTGAAAAGGAGATAGTTCGAAGTGGATAGTTGCACAGTTTACTTGGAAAAAAATTTGTGACTGAAATGTCTGTCCAAGGAGATAAGCAGATTGGAATTCTCCTTTACTGGAGCATATTTCATAAGTTCTTCCCTTCTGGCCGGAGAACGAAGTGCTGTGCGACGGACTTTTGGATTGGGG
>QMXQ01000181.1 GCA_003662205.1 Candidatus Bathyarchaeota archaeon | reverse complement strand
GTCAGAGCGTCTGAAAACTGCGGAGAAAGATTTTCTTGAAGACGATGGGATTCTAATCACCACCAAGATGGATCGAGGAGCCGACCTCAAGGGAATGAAAAGTATCGTGGTGATGAAGTTTCCTTTTCCCGAGCGTGAGGATCCACTTCTGAAAGGGATGGAGCGCAGATTGGGAAAGGAGGCGTTCTGGAGGTACTACCGAGACATTGCCGAAAGATGTTTTGTTCAGCAGCTCGGAAGAGTATTAAGGTCTTCGAAAGATGTGGTCGAGTTCTGGAGTCCGGATGAGATCTGCCATCGAATGCTCAGAAAGTTGTGGAGAGGAGAGATTGAGGTGAAGCGATGTTTCCACTGAAAGATGAAAACCCCACAGGTAGCAGACCAATAATTACTTGGGCGCTCATTGCTGTGAATCTCGGGATTTTCCTCGGAACGTGGCTTTCTGGAAAGCTGGATGAGGTAGTTGCCACGTATGGGATGAAGCCGAGCGAAGTGTTGGCTGGCCGGGAGCTCCACACCCTCTTCACATCCATGTTTCTCCATGGCGGGATTCTCCACGTTGTTGGGAACATCTGGTACCTGTGGATTTTTGGAGATAACATTGAGGATGCTTTGGGAAAGACCCGCTTCATCGGATTTTATCTGGCCAGCGGACTCGTGGCGAGTTTCGTGCACGCGGCAGTGAATGCAGAATCTAGCATTCCAACAATCGGAGCATCGGGAGCGATTGCAGGAGTTCTCGGAGCTTACATCGTGTTGTATCCGTGGGCGAACGTGCGCACGGCAATATTCATCTTTTACTTCATTCACTTGGTGACAATACCTGCAATTGCACTCATCGGTTTTTGGTTTGTGTTGCAGTTGATATCTGCTTCGATAACTTGGGTTGTTGGAGTTTCAACAGGGATTGCTTATCTCGCACACATTGGAGGATTCATCGCAGGGGCCCTGTTGATTTTGCCGTTAGCGCTCAAGAGACGTAGGCAACCTAAATACAGTTATGCGATTCAGTGGGGTTGGGATTAAACGCTGATTTAAAAGGATTCTGTAACTCAATCTAAGCTTGGATTCATCCAAACCGCAGGAATGTCTAATTCATTATACCCATTAACTCTGTCTATTTCTTGCCCGGCTGCAAATTCATAGGCCTTGTTTGCGATTACTGAAGGAATGGTGGTGGGGATAAAATGTACGCCGGCAAACGTGACCACCTCGCCGGCACTTAATGGCAGGTCAACACCCGGAATGAGATTGGCCAACAATGCTATCGCAGCCCAACCTACCGTTACTGTCCAGCCCCAAGGAATTGCAGAGATAGTAGCATCGATCGCTGCTCCAGAGGCAGACTCATAATACTGTGATTTGAGGACATCATCGTTCGTTTGGCTCGCTTCATACAGGTTTATACTCACTTGGATTGTACCTATAGCCGCCGCCAACACTGCCTGACCTTTCACCCCTCCCAGAGCTTTGAGCGTGCCAGACTTGGCAGCGATAGGTTGAATGGAAAATACACCTTTCAATACTCCGAGGGCGGTTTTGGTTGTATATAGGGTGCCCTTGATCTCATCACCATCTTGAAATGCCACAAAAGCTTCAACACCATCTGTTGCTATCACCGCACCGACACCCGCAGCGTCGAGGATGCTGGCCCCCCCTGTCGTGTTGAACTTTTCTATTGACTTGGATATCGACGCCAAATCGTCCAAACTATCTGTTAACGCAGAAAACGTTCCCACCAACTGAGTGAATTTGTGTATTAAACCTCCATCCTTTACCACGCTTAAAGCTTGGTTCTCTATAGAAACTTCGTAAGCGTTCGGCTCCCCGTCTTCTTTCTCTTTTTTAATGTACAGCATGTTTTCCGTTTTGTAAAATGTTGGATTGAGGAAGTATGATTCTGAGGGTACAGCATTGTCCAAATCATCAAAGCTGTTGTATGTAAACTGCATCCATTTATTTTCTGACACGACGACTCTTCTCGCAATGCCTCCGATCGACGGTGGATCCATGGGGGTTCTTGCGACGTTGTTTTCGTTTTTAGTTATCCATACTGGGATGATGGTGAGGTAGAGTTTGGATTGGCTTGCGTAGCTGTCTGGTATACGCATGTCTAATTCATACACATGACGGTAAGGCGTTGTTTCCAATTCAACGGCAACGGCCATGTTTTGGTAAATTGGCTGATTTGAATCATTGTTGAAATCGTTGGTTCGGTATAAAGAGTAGAAAAATGCCGGTAAAGTATACTCGTTCTCTCCAGTGAAAGAATGGTGATCCTCATTGGGTGACATAGTCAACTGGACGGCGATTGTCTGATTTTCATTTTGTGAAACTGCGATCGGGATCACACAATATTGATAGTATGTGTGAGTATCGTGCCACCACTTCAGGCTCGTGAAATTCTTGAAATCGGCATCGTAGTAGCGAGTCAGGCGATCATAAGTGATTTCATAGTCAACGATTAAAGTGTCTTTGGACCAAGTATATGCATCGTACACGTAGGCTTCTGTGTCAAACGAAACAGTTGGGCTGTATCCATATTTGAGCCAATCCCGGCCAATAGTTTGAACTACTGCTTCGTCATTGAAATCGCTATCTCGCGTACCATCTGATCCTGAATAGGTGAGTTCTCCATACACCCATTTTTTAGAATGGCCGTTCACTATTCCACAAGCCATATAACCAGTTCTGGAAAACCTGAGCATACCTGGTTGAAAGTCGCTGCTCCAATTGGGATCCTCTGGCCACACCTTGGGTGAGAAGTCATTGCCGTCGCTTATTCCATCGGAATCTGTGTCGAAATCGGTTGGCGAGGTTTCGTAAACCATCACCTCATCATAATCGTTGAGCCCGTCGTCATCGGAGTCGGCATCGAGTGGGTTGGAAGGTAATCCACCTTTAGTTTCTTGAAAAT
>QMXQ01000180.1 GCA_003662205.1 Candidatus Bathyarchaeota archaeon | reverse complement strand
GAGGAAGGCGTTGCAGCGGCGGCAGACCCGGCGGCGGAGATCCCGGGGGAGCCGGAGGCGGGTGCGCATGGCGATCCTGCGGGCCAGGTCGACGTACCGCTGGGCCAGGGCAGGGTCGGCGGGGTAGGTCTCCTCGGCGAGGTTGAAGAGGATGCGGATGCGCTCCATGGCGATCTGCTCCGTCTGCCTGTCGGTCATGGCGTTCCCGGGCTTGTCTTCGTCTAGGGGGACTTAACCTTTCGGTTCGAGAAGAGTTTATAAGGTTTGGGCGGGGAATTGGTTGATGGAGCGGGGTGGGGCAGCCAGGTTAGCCCGTGGGGCTCATAACCCCAAGGTCGGAAGTTCAAATCTTCCCCCCGCTACCATCTTTAACTACTGAATTTTAGCTTTCAAGACCTTATCCCTAAATTTTCCAGCCCCACGATTATATATAGAGTCGAAAGATAACAAAAATTATACGATTCTGAATCAAGGTGAGCATGGTGACCCAGATCCTCGAACTGCCCGAGAAGATCGTCCCTGCCGATGTCCTCGTCGTCGGTGGCGGTAGCGCCGGCTGTATGGCGGCCATCAAGGCGAAGGACGCTGACCCCGCCCTCAAGGTCGTGGTGATGGAGAAGGCCGGCCTCAGCCGCAGCGGCGCCATCACCATGGGGATGGACGCCCTCAACGTCGTCGCCATCCCCGGCGTCGCATCCCCCGAGGACTACGTCGAGTCCATGGCCACCGCCTGCGAGGGCATCCTCGACCCCGACCTCTGCAGGGTCGAGGCCGAGAGGAGCTTCGCCGTCCTCAAGGAGCTGGAGGCGTGGGGCGTCCACTTCCCCCGGGACGACTCCGGCCGATACCGCGTCCACCAGGTCCACGCGAAGGGCAGCTTCCTCGTCGAGATGGAGGCCCCCGACCTGAAGAAGGTCCTGGCCCGCCAGGTCGCGAGGAGGGGCATAGAGGTCCTGGAGAGGACCATGGCGACCCGCCTCCTCGCCGAGGGCGGAGCCGTCAACGGCGCCATCGGCCTCGACACCCGGTCCGGCGAGCTCGTCGTCTGCCCCGCCAAGGCGACCATCCTCACCACGGGGTGCGCCGGCCGCTTCGGCCTCCCCAAGAGCGGCTACCTCTACGGGACCTACGAGTTCCCCGGCAACGCCGGAGACGGCTACTCCATGGCCTACCGCGCCGGCGCCGAGCTCACAGGTTTCGAATACCTCCAGATACTCCCCCTCATCAAAGACTTCAACGGACCCTCCCTCTACGTCGCCCAGGTCCGCGGCGCCAGAGTCGTTAACGCCCTCGGCGAGAGGGTCGGCGGCAGCCTCGGAGAGAAGGAGATGGTCGCGATGAAGGCCATCTACCACGAGACCAGGGCGGACCGAGCCCCCATCTACCTCGACATGACCCACCTCCCCGAGGAACGAATCAGGGAGATCGAGGCCGTGATGTTCGGCTCCGAACGCCCCACCCGGAGGGAGTTCTTCAAGGCACGCGGCATAGACTTCCGCAGAGACCAAGTCGAACTCCACATCACCGAGCCCTACCTCTGCGGAGGCCACGGCCTCACGGGCGTCGTCATCAACACCGAGGCGGAGACCTCCCTCAAAGGCCTCTACGCCTCCGGGGACGTCGCGGCCGTCCCATGGCAGTACCTCACAGGCGCCCTCGTCTTCGGCGCCATCGCCGGAAGGAACGCGGCCAAACACGCCGCCACCCGACAGACGCCCGCCGTCAATCAGGACACCATCCAGGCGGAGAGGGAGAGGCTGCTCCGCCACCTGGCCGCCGAGGACGGCATCAAACCCCACGTCTTCGAATACAAGCTCAGAAGGATAGTGAACGACTACATCGCCCCGCCCAAGAGCGAGAGGAAGCTCAAGACCGCCCTATGGTGGATCGCAAGATTCAGGCGGGACCTCCCGCGCGTCCAAGCCCAGGACCTCCACGAACTCATGCGGACAGCCGAGCTTTACTGCATCCTCGACTGCGCCGAGCTCTCCGCCAGGGCCTCGCTGGAGAGGAGGGAGAGCCGATGGGGCCTCGCCCACTACAGGATTGACCACCCCGAGAGGGACGACGAAAACTGGCTCAAGCATGTCATACTCCGCAGGGACCCAGACACGGGCGAGATGACCGTGACGACGAGACCCATCACAGCGGAGGCACGATAAGATGCCCATCAGGGTCGATCCCGAGAAGTGCGACGGCTGCGGCGTCTGCATCAGGTCCTGCCCCATGGACGCGCTGAGGATGAAGAACAATAAGCCCTACCTGAGATACGACGAATGCTGGTACTGCGGCGCCTGCATGGAGGACTGCCCCCGCCAGGCCCTGACCCTGGAACTCCCCTACCAGATATCCTGATCGCAGGCCGTAGCCCTCAAGCTCAGGCGGGGGAGGCGCCTCCCCCGATCTCCTTCAGCAGCTCCTCCAGGGGGTACCACTCCAGCCCCTGGCAGGCGGCGGCCTCCCTGTGCACCAGCCTCCCGTAGGCGAAGTTCAGCCCCCGGCGTAGCGCCGAATCCGTCTCCACAGCCTTCGCCCACCCCATGTTCGCCACCTTCCTCACGTAGGGGAGGATGGCGTTCGAGAGGGCGTAGGAGGCCGTCCGAGGGACACCGCCGGGGATGTTCCCCACGCAATAGTGGATGACCCCGTCCACCACGTACACCGGATCCTCGTGGGTCGTGGCCTTACAGGTCTCGACCGCCCCCTCCTCGTCGCAGCCGATGTCCACGATCACCGACCCCGGCTCCATCCCCGCTATCATCTCCCTCGTGACGATGTGAGTCTTCTGAACCGTCGGCTTGAAGAAGACCGCGTTCACGACCACGTCCGCCCTCCTAACGCACTCCCCGACGTTCCTCCGGTTGGAGTAGAGTGTGATTACCCTGCCGCCGAAGACCTCCTGAAGCCGATTCAGCCGGGCCACATCCACGTCGAGGACGGTCACGCTGGCGCCGATGAGCGAGATCG
>QMXQ01000179.1 GCA_003662205.1 Candidatus Bathyarchaeota archaeon | reverse complement strand
GCCTTTCCCGCCCCTCTCCACTTCCATCAGGGGCTTTGAGCGCAGCGTGCTCCCCGGCAAGAGCACCAGCGACATTAGCAGACTGCTGACGAACCTCTTGCGCCAAGCTGCCCCAGAAGCGCCTCACGCCCCGGCGACTGGTGTCCTCCCCATGAACAGCTGAGCGCTGGCCGCAAAGGGTACACTTCTCACCTTTTTCCTCTGCCTGTATGAAGCTCCTCATGCCCTTGCGAGCATTGAAGGCGCGGTCGGCCAGGGTGTACAGCAAACTGTAGGTGGTTCCCCAGTTGGGTGCATATGCCCCGCTGCGCTCACAAAGTTCATAGACCCGCCCAAACTGCCAGCCGTGGTCAGGGTTGCATAGATCCTCAAAGAGGTCTCTGACTGCTTTGGCCTGATCTTCAGGCTTGCTAACGTTTGCGCCTGGCCAGGGAAGGACCGCCCAATACACCTCCCACTGGGCCTTAGCCTGCCGCTCCCACATAGCAATAGGCCAGCGGTTATCAGGGCGGAGAGCCGTCTTTTCCAGTCCTTGCCTCACTGCCTCAACTAGAGCTACCCATTTTTCTCGGAGCACCGCCTCAGCTGCCTCGGCGGCTTTGCTTGCTTCTGGGGCCGGGAGCAGGGCCACAAACTTATTGGGCAGGGTAGCCAGAGTCAGGTGGTCAACGCTTGGCCTTTGTCCCTCAGGGATCACACCTTCATCAACAAGCCACAGGTCACACAGCGGCTGTTCGCGCAGGGCCGGGTAGATGAGCACATCCGGGCCATAAGCCTGAGCAATGCTTTTGATGGCAGCCCACACCAGATACGAGATCAGCCAGCTTCCCATCCACAGGTCCTGTGTGCGCCTGGCGGCGCTGATGAACTCTTGGACAGGCCTTAGGGAGAAGACCAGCAAAGCAGGGTTGGGAAGGGCATCGGCAATCGCGGCAGTTATAGAGACATGCTGATGGAGAGGGTGGTCAGGCTGCCGGGTGTCAGCCGGAAGCATGGCCCAGAGGGAGCCGATATCGGGGCAGGCCTTCCCAAGCGCCTCAGGGAGCAGCCGCCATAGGCGGAGATAGCGCTGCCTCAGGTCAAACGTGCCATCCACCAACTGGCGCACTGCCTCCTCCACCTTAGGAAAGACCTTTTCTGTAGTGATATCGGCAAGAGAGCGTAGATCTAGAGCCCTGCCAGCCAGTGGGTGGGTGAGGACTGCTCTTTCCCTGTGCCAATAAGCCTCAGAACCTTGGGGGAAATTCACCCTGTCAGCAGCAGAGGCAATCTGGTCAGCTCTCTTAGCACACTCCCACTCCCCAGCCGTCGGCTCGCGGCCCAGGGCGATGCGGAGCAATGCTCTTGCCCGCTCCTTGTGGCCCGCGATGGCAAAGGGCTTGTCGGGCGGGTCGTGCAGGAGGGCAGTGATCTTGGCTGCCCAGCGAGCGTCGGTTACCACCCTGTTACCTCCAACAACGGACCGGCCTTCTCCTCAAGGTCTTTCAGAAAATCTTCAATGATTGTCAAGTCTGGAACAATGGCTGGCCGCCCTTGCAGTTTCAGGTTCTCACCTTTGGCCAGAAGGTGAGCCCTGAACACGGTAAACACAAGGACATATTTTTCACCAGAAAGCCTTATCAACCGTAGTAGTAGAGGCGAAGCACGACGGCGGTGGATCTCGCCTGCCAACCGTGCTCTAGAGCGAAACACAATAGGCAAGCCAAAGGCTGCCCGGTGAACAGGGTTATGGCGACTGCGGAATTGCTGCATTGTCTTACCCGCAGCTTCTAGAGCAGTATGCCAAGAATCGAAGAGCTTGTTTACCAGCCCGATTGTGCACACGGCGGGATGGAGAACATCAAAGTGAGATGGTGAGGATGGGTTAGCAGTTCTTGAGGTGCTAACCAAGGAGCGAAGCCTTTTTAGGGCTTCCGCAAATTCTGTTCGTAGCTGGGTGGGCTCCTTGCTGGAGATAACCAGTGAGGGCAAGTCCCCTGGCCTGGCATCCTCGTGAATTGCCTGCAGGCCACCGGCTCCGCGGCGAGAACGAGTCCCTAGGCCCCCTAAGTGGGTCAGCAACCAAAGAGAGGCATAGGCCAATTTGAGGGCCTGCCCAGCGCTGTCCCCACTTCCCGGTCTAGTGCCGAGTTCCAGGCGGAACCTTGTGCCAGGAGCAAAGGCTTGCCGTTCAGGCTCATCTCTGGTGCTTCGTGCTGCAAAAAACAAATACGCTATTCCAGGGCTGTAATGCTTCCCTTCGCGCCGAACAATGTTTGAGAAAGAAACGTTCCCCGTCTCTTCCTCCACAAGTCTCAGCACCACAGGCGAGGCCCCAGTATCTGTGCTTCCGAAGACCGAGGCTTCAGCCTGGCGCAGGGTATCTAGGTTGCTGTCCCCCAGCACACCACCGAGAAGGGCCCGGAGCCAGAAGCGCAGTACACCCCGGATAGAAGGCACCCTGAGTTCCACTTTTCCTCGGGGATCAGCTCCAGCCAAGAAAAGAGGAGTTACGGCCTCAAGCCTGGCTCGCACACTATCCATTGTCTACCTGCCCGATTACTTCCCGGAACGTACTGGGCAGAATTCAAGGGGTTCAATTCGAGGCTGGCGTTGCTGGGCCATTTCAAGGGCCAAGTCACAGCCTCGCTGGAGGAATTTCCTGATATCATAGGGTAGAGCGGCTAAGACAAACATATGAACACCGAAGTTACCCATGCGCAACCTTGCCCTGCCTGACGCTGTTGCGTTAATTAAACTCCAAAGCGGCACGGCCTGTCAATAGCGGGATGGCCGTATTTTAGAATGGGTGGAAAAATTTTCTTGAAAAAAAGTAAGGTGGTAAGAACCCCAGAGCAGAAAATTAGAGGGAAGGAGGTTCTACCACCATGCCCAAGAGGCAAGATAATGGTACCTGCTTCCTCATCCGCTCCAGGTGCTGGCTCCAGTATGACTTGGTGTCCTTGAAGGATATCTCCATGGCTCCTGGCTACCACCGGG
>QMXQ01000178.1 GCA_003662205.1 Candidatus Bathyarchaeota archaeon | reverse complement strand
GGGCGGGGGGCGGGAGGCTGGCGTGTGTGCGGAAGATGTACGCCTGCGCGTACGATGGCTCCCTTGTGGCGCTTGACCGTGAGGTTCTCATGAGCCCGCTGGGTGGTGTTCGCGCTGATTCGTATCCCCCACATCTTCCGTAGCCGCCTCCCCACTCACATCCGGAGTCTCTTAGATGATGGGTTGTTGATACGTATTTCTAAAATGGAGCTGTAAAATTGGTTTTCTGCTATATATCGGTGATAGTAGGGTTTTGCTTCATAATTCATTTATTAAACGAGCTTGTCTGTTGGGTTAACGGGGAAAGGAGGTTAGAGGAGAAAGTGAGGACCATTAGAAGCCGGAGAGCTGTGAGCCCCGTCATCGCAACAGTCATCTTGGTCGCTGTCGCCATCACCGTCGCTGTCGCCGTCGCCTACTGGATGGGAGGCATCGCAGGACAATACACACAATTCGAGAAAGTCGAGATACAGACCGCGATATGTACTGTCGACAACTACGGTAACTGGCAAGTTGTTGTTCAACTTAAAAACACGGGGAGCGCAACATCAACACTCACAAACGTTTTCGTTAATGAAGTTGAAGTTAGTGCTTATGGCGCAAGTGCGCCCGCTGCCCTTGTAGATACGATCACTACCGACATGACAACCGCGACACCATTCCAAATACAGAGCGGTCAGAGCAGACAGATCACCATCTGGATAGGCGGCAACTACGGAGAGCTAAGCTCAGGTACTACGGTGAATATCAAGATCCACAGTGCTGGCGGCATGGACTACGTCAAGCTAGTCAAGCTCACTTAAGGCTTCTCCCCTCAATTTTTTATACTTTAAAGAGAGGTGGGTTCACCCTTGGGTCTCCTAGATAGGTTCAGGAAGAAAGATGCCGAGCCTGACATCAAGGTAGACCAGGGTGTAACCATCGCGAAGCTCAAGAGAAGCTACCAGGTCGTCGAGGAGTACCCCGTCCACAACCCTCACGCTCGCGTCAAGATCGTGAAGGCTCCGGAGCTCGGCGAGGGGTACCACTACTTCGTCGATGAGGCCCCCCTCGACGAGGAGGAGTACGAGAGCTTCAGGAAGATCGTGGGCGTCCTGAGCAAGGAGCTGGACCCCCCCGAGAACGACGAGATGACCCCAGCCGAGTACGTCTACGAGCAGGCGGAGAGGGTGGCCGAGAAATATCACCGCTCCCTCGGCAAGTTCACCCGCAGGGGGTGGCAGAAGATCTTCTACTACGTCGTCCGTGACCTCGCGGGGTACGGCCCCCTCCATGTCCTGATGCTGGACCCGAACATCGAGGACATCAGCTGCAACGGGCTGAACAGCCCCGTCTATGTCTGGCACAGGAAGTACGAGAGCATCCCCACCAACATCACCTTCACCGACGAGCAGACCATCAACGACTTCATCGTCAAGCTCGCCCACCGGAGCGCGAAGCACATCTCCAGCGCCCAGCCCCTCCTCGACGCGATGCTCCCCGAGAAGCACAGGCTGGCGGCCACCTTCATGAAGGAGGTCTCCACCAAGGGGAGCACCTTCTGCATCAGGAAGTTCCGGGCGGACCCCTTCAGCATCGTGGACCTCATCAGGATAGGCACCCTCGACGAGCGGATCGCCGCCTACTTCTGGCTCATCCTGGAGCACAAGATGAGCTTCATGATCATCGGCGGCACCGGCTCGGGGAAGACCAGCCTGCTCAACGCCCTCCTCAGCCTGATGTCGCAGAACGACAAGATCGTCACCGTCGAGGAGGTCCCCGAGCTCAGCCCGCCCGTCGCCAACTGGACCCAGCTCAACAGCAGGGAGAGCTTCCAGTTCGGATCAGGCGCCGCATCCTCCATCACTCTCTTCGACCTGGTCAAGGTGAGCCTCAGGTACCGCCCCGACTACATCATCGTCGGCGAGGTCCGGGGCGAGGAGGCGTACGTCCTCTTCCAGGCCCTGGCCACGGGCCACGGCGGCCTCTGCACCATGCACGCCGACAGCCTCGACCATGTCGTCAAGCGGCTCACCTCCCCGCCGATGAACGTCTCCAAGGTCTACATCCCGCTGATGAACAGCGCCATCCACATCCAGCGGGTCGAGCTCCCCCGGCAGCGGGAGGGCCTCAGCTTCGGCCGCCGCATCCGAACCGTCTGGGAGATCATCGACTTCGATGAGTACCGGGAAGTGGCGACCTGGAACCCGCGCAGCGACACCTTCGACACCTGGTTCGAGGACAGCTACCTCCTGAGGCGCATCGCCAACGACAGCGGCATGACCATGGAGGACCTCTGGGAGGAGCTCAACGCGCGGGAGCAGTACCTCAGGGAGATCGTCAAGAGCGGCGTCCGCGACCAGAGGGAGGTCGCCGAGAAGATCCTGTCCTACTACGCCAGGAGGAGAGAGAAGAGGGATCACCTCAAATCTCTAGCCTCTTCCGAGAAGAGCGCGGACGACAGGAAAGCTGAAGTCAAGACGGCGGAGAAGAGGAAGGGCGCGGATTCCGCAGAGCCTGAACTGGTCGAGACCATTAGAACGCTGAAGGACGGCAGACGGATACGGGTATGGAGATACCCGGCGGGGACGGTTGACCCCGAGACTGGGAAAAAGATCGGGGGGAGGATCGCCAAGCAGGAGGTGATCTCCCCCGCGGCCCCGGAGGACGACGGAGGGATCGCGAGGCGAGCGACGTGAACCTGCGCGACTTCTGCTACGCCTACTTCGGCTGGATGGGCAGGAGCCTGTCCAAGGTCTTCAGGGGGATGGAACAGGACCTGGACGCCGCCTACATGAAGGTGCACCCCGAGGTCTACTTCAGCGTCGTCGGCTTCGTCGCCTTCCTCTCCCTCGCGATACCCTTCACCCTCTCCATGTTCGTCCTCCTGGGGCTGTGGCCGTCGCTGCCCTTCCTGCCCATGGGCGGCCTCATGATCATCCCCTTCTCCGCCATCATCCCCGTCCTCGTCATCGTCCTGGGCGTCGTCATGCCCAAGACGGCGGCGTCGAACAGGGTCTC
>QMXQ01000177.1 GCA_003662205.1 Candidatus Bathyarchaeota archaeon | reverse complement strand
GTGTAGTGACAGATGCTGGGGATTTCCTGGAAGTTAACCATCAGCGAGAGAGTGAATATCTGGACAGTGACTTTGAGATATTTGAAGATGTGGTAATCCCCGAAGGCTGGTATGAGGCTCGCAGATGGGAGGTTGAACTTGAAACAAGTGAGTCGAGACCCATAGCGGGTTTCCTTTCTGCGAATACTGGCGACTTCTACACCGGGGACAAGCAGACACTGGAGCTTGGCGCCAAACTCAAGGCAACCCGGCAGATTGCTCTTAGCGGTAGCCTTACACGCAATTGGATCACGCTCCCTGAGGGTAAGTTCAGGACTACGGAGGTTGCATGCTGGCTAAACTACAATTTCTCAACAACTGCATTCAGTCGTCTCTTTGTGCAGTACAACAGTGAAGACAAGGAGGCAATTCTCAACGTAAGAATCCACCTGATTCCCAAGGCAAGGAGTCATATTTGCCTTGTCTACGATGAGACTATAGAGACCGAAGGACATATCTCTACTGTTAACGGGGTGGGTATGATTAAGCTATCCTACAACGACAATCTATAGTTAGGAGCGTGACTCGTCACTTCATCCAAGCGTCCTGCTATCGAACCCGTGTGACTTTGACTGTGCCGATCTCTTTCCCATCCACACTAACACTTATGAAGTAGATGCCAGTGCGCGTTTCACCTCCAGATGAAGTCTTGCCGTCCCATCTGAGTTCGTGTTCACCGGAAGGCATTTGACCATCGAATATAACGTTTATGAGGCGACCTGTAACATCAAAAACGCAAGCTCTTACAGCGTGGGAGTCCTTGTCACTTGATGGAAGTCCAAGTCTAAGGGGTATCGAGACAAGAGCACTCGATGGGCTAGGGTAAGCCGGAAGGATGTGCAGCCCTACTCTGGAATCGATAGGTGGTATAGATGCCTGGCACCCAGGATCAGGCTTTCCATCAAGATCTGCATCCACCACTAGCTCACAGAAGTTATCAATCGTGGGCAGCGTAGCTGATATGTTGTTAGGTGCGGAGTCACCACCAAGTTCCCCATTTGGTTCGGGATCCCAGCAAACTGAGGCTACAACTCCGATTGTTGCACCAACCGGTACATTTCCCTGACCAAGTCCGTATAGAACATCCCAGGGAACCGCAAGCTCACTTCCGCCATCGTATCCATAGACATGCTGAGGATCAAAACTCATGTAGACTTGTGAACTAATGTTTTCACTTGTCGTATCGCTGAGCAGCCGCCACATTGTGTGGGAGTCATACGCACCCTGGTGCTGATATGCACCGTACTGATAGTCGACCTTGAAGCCTTCAGCTGTGAAAGTCGCTCCTCTTTCCCATGTGTCTATACGCGTAAGATCGGTGTATCCGTTGGGTCCTCCAACATCGGTGTCGAGATATAGAATCCATGAATTACCTTGCACATGACCTCTTATGCCGAGATAAAGATACGTGGAATCCCAGTCAACATAGAGGACGTTAATCTCATTTGTGTCACCTGGTGCTGTCCCGTTCCACTCTGAATCCCACCAGTCTTCGTGCTTGAGTTGTGGGCACTGCCAGTCTGAATCTGTGAGCCAGCCATCAATCTGAATTTTGGTTGCAGGTGCAATCTCAATCGGGACGTTGTCTTGGTTTGTCACTTCCTGGTTTGCATTGCCCGAAGCATCCTGCACCGCGCCACTGGCAAGAAGTAGCTCAATTGGCTCAGTTAGAGCCTCTATCGCCGTTGCAGTAGCCTCTGTGAGGTCGAAATTCAGTCGCTTAGCAAAACCGGTTGTAATCAGCGAGTCGGAAGTTGTGAGCGTAACGTCTGCAACACCATCGTCATCGTCATCAAGCGAGATGCCAGTTACGACAACAGTGGAAGCATCAACTTCTTCATCGAAATAGATCACTAGCTGATCAGTTGATGTGAAATAGGTGCCGCTTATGGGAAGTGGCGCCATTCTGTCTACAAGGCTGTCTCGCAGTGCCTTAAGTTCCGGTATGTGTCCGTTACCATCCGGAGGACTCGTGTAGCCGCCATAGATGTAGACTTCGAATGGTGTATCTCCCCAGAACTCGTCTCCTTCAAGTAAAGTTGCTGCAAACTGGAAGTTGTGGACTGCACCAGCACTTCCAACAATGACCGCGGCTGTTGCATTGGTGTTTGTGTTCTTCTGTCCGAAATACCCACCACCATCAGGATCCCATATGCGATCAAGTGAATGCCCTGACCAGGTGAGATCGAGATTGTCGGGTGTAAATCCGCACTTTACATATACACGCTCACCTTTGGCACGGTACTGCACCTTAAGATATGGATCGCCATAACTCAGAGAGACTGTCTTAGTGATGCTTGGATGATAGATCTTAGCCTCAACTGTATTGCCACTTGCAGTGATCACATCAAAACTGTACAAGTCGTGTTCCCTGTCAATGCCACCTACACTCACATCTGAGAGAGCTGCAACATGGTTGGTTTCATTGTAATCGCCGTTTGTATCAGCCCAGTAGACGTTGTCGTTTGATACAACGCTATAAGCATAGTCTATACCCTTGCAGAAAAGCCATTGTAGCTTACCACCAATGGGATCGAACACAGCAAGCAGTCTATCGTTGTAAAGCACAAGCTCGTTTGTCCCATCATCGTCAAAGTCTGCAATGTATGCTCCACTTGAATCGGTGTATAGCCCAGCTGCCCAGCGGGCTGCCTCTGCATGTGCATTGGCGCTGCGGATATGGTTGCTGTAGTGATGCTCCCAGCCGGAGATCTCACCATCATCATGCCAGCCTGTTTCATGAAGGTTGGTGAGCAGAATGTACCAAGCCATCTCACGAAGATTGTTATCAGGGACTCCGAGTATCTTGTTCAAAGTGAAATCCCATTGAGTGCCATAGTCCCATTTGGGGCTATGTGCATCGAGGTTGGAATCACCTGTATAGCCCGCCCAGTCGCCGTACCATGAGTTGTTGCTACCTCCGTAGCCGCTGAATCCACCCAACATGCCGTAAGTTCCGTTTTGGAGTGTGAGTGTCTGAGTTGTAAAGCCTGGATC
>QMXQ01000176.1 GCA_003662205.1 Candidatus Bathyarchaeota archaeon | reverse complement strand
GGAGACCATGCCCCGCCTGGAGGTGGCGACCGTCGAGGGCGCGACCCACATGGTCCCCCAGGACAAGCCGGCGGAGTTCGAGCACCACGTCCGCAGCTTTCTGAGGAAACTCGAATAGGGGCAATCCCCTTTTCTTCCTATCTGCTAGATCGGGCTATCCCCGCCGACGTTCAGGCATGACTCAAGCCTTGTAGGCGTATCCCCTTATCGGCGCGGGGTGTTATCCGCATACGATCGTCCCGGTGGAGTACCTCTCGATCTTATCCTCGTCGAGTTCGACGCCCAGGCCGTACCCCTCAGGCACCTCCGCGTATCCTCCCTCTATCTTGGGGGACGCGGTCACCACGTCGTCGGCTATCCACTCGGGGCAGCCGGAAAGCTCGGCCTTGAACTTGAGGTCCCTGTAGTGGGCGGCGATGAAATGGGTCGCTGCGGCCAGAGAGACGCCGAGCTCGACATCGTCATGGATCAAGCACGGTATCCCCATCAGCTTGGCCGCGTCCAGGAGCCTCCTTGCATTCGTGATGCCTCCCCCGGACCGGTACATCTTGAGACCCAGAACCCCCACCGCCCCGAGGTCTATGAGCGCCTTCACATCCGAGATCTGGTAGATGGATTCATGGGGCATGATCGGCGTGTCAACAGCCTTGGCGACCGTGGCTAGGGCCTTGAAGTCCCACCAGACCGTGGGCTGCTCCACAAGCTCCACGTCGTACCTCTCCATGGCCTTGATGACGCGTATGGCCTCGTGGGTCGAGTAGGCCTGGTTGCAGTCAACCCTTATGGTTAACGTCGTCCCCCACCGTGTCCCGTAACGCCCGCACATTCGTCACATCCCTCCTGGGCCCGATCTTGAGTCTGAGGCCTTCGTAGCCCTCCTCGACGAGCTTCGAGGCCGCGTCGGAGACCTCCTTCTCCGTTCCTATGCCTATGAGGCCGACGACGGGGAACCTCTTCCTATAAGGGCCGCCGAGGAGCCTGTAGACGGGGGCCTTGAGGGCTTTCCCCATGATGTCGTAGAGGGCCAGGTCCAGGGCGGCCTTCGACATGGGATAGGTGGGGGCGGCGAAGTCCATCTTCTCCCAGATCATCTCCAGGTTGAAGGGGTCCTCCCCAATCAGCTGGGGGGCGAGCCAGTTCTTGATCATGGCCACGATCACGGGCTGAGACTCCGGGGAGAGGGGTGGAAGAGGCGGGCATTCCCCGACGCCGAATATGCCCTCGTCGGTGTAGACCTTCGTAAGGACGAAGTCGAAGGCCTCCTCACCGAGCGCCCCATACGTGGAGAGGGCCAGGGCCCTGCTCCGGGGGACGCTCACGGGTATGACCTCTATACGAGTGATCTCCATGGCGTCTCCTTCCAGCAGCAAAAGAGTCCTCAAGCCTTAAATCATGCGCGTTCGTAGAAAGGGCCACGCTAGAAGATCACCGGGCCTGACCCGGAACATCGCCGCTTCTGCGCGAGCTTCGCGACTCTTGATTATACCTCAGCGGAATGGTCTTTTTAACCCTCGACATCACGCCGCCCCTCAGGAGCTTCAGGTCCTGTCGGGGGTCTTCTCCACCCTCACGCCCTTCCCCCTCTCGAACCTAATGACGACCGTTCTGAAGGTTGCCTCGAAGATCCGGATCTTGCCGTACCGTTTCTCCCTGAGTAGCCCCAGCCCTTTCAGCTTCTCGAGGTGGCGCTCGACGCTGGTGTAGTTCATCCCCGTCTTCCGGGCCACCTCGGTGATGTTGAGCCCGCCGCTCTCCGCGAGGACCCGGAGCACCCTGATCCTGCCCCGGGAGCCGAGGAGCTCCTCGGCGTCGATGCCCCCGCGCCTATCCCCGCTCAAGGATGCGCTTCACCTCCCTCTCCAGCTCCTCCGCCGGCACCTTGGAGAGGCTGATGAGCTGGGTCCGGCCTCGGGCGGTCGCCTGGAGCCGGATGGAGATGGCGTCGAGCCCCCTCAGCCGGCTCAGGTACTTCCAGAACTGGGTGTGGCCCCGGGACTCCTCGCCGTACTCCTCGCATACCACCCGGTAGCTCCGCTCGACCTCGCCGGTGGAGGCGTGCGCCTCCCGGCTGTGCTTGAAGAAGCGGGCCACGGCGAGGAGCACCAGCAGCTCGTGGCGGCTCAGCTGCCGGACAGCCTCCTCCCGCAGGGCGGGGAAGAGGGTGGCGGCGGCCCGGCGGACATGCTCCGGCTGCACCTCCCGGGCGTAGGCGAGGTCCGCGTACTTCCCCGCCCTCCAGAGGAGGTCGATGGCGTACCTGGCGTCCCCGCCCTCCGCCGCGGCGAGCTCGCTGATGAAGTCTATGATCTCCGGGGGGACGGCGTCGGCCCTGAAGGCGAGCTCGGCCCGGCTCCTGACGATGTCGGCGAGCTGGGGCTGGGTGTACTCCGACATCCGGATGACGTTCCGCTGGAGGGTGCTGAGGGCGCTCCGGTCCAGCCTACGGAAGGGGTCGAGGCTCTTGGAGATGCAGATGAGGGAGAGCCGCCGCGGCCCCTCCATCCTCTCCTCTTGGACCCGGGTGAGGTTGTAGATGGCGTCGGCCCCCTCGGCGTCGATGAGGGCGTCGACCTCGTCGAGGCAGAGGACGAGCTGCTCGTCGGCCTCGTCGAGGACCTGCATCAGCGTGTCCAGGAGCTCGCTCGAAGAGTAGCCGCGGTCGGGGAAGCCGGGCTTGAGGGCCTTCACCGCCCTGAGGAGGACCCTGAAGAGGCTGCCGCGGAGCTCCCTGCAGTTGACGTGGACGTATCGGGCGCGGACCCGCCTCCGCCTGGCCTCCGCCATGAGGTTGAGGCCGAACCGCTGGGCGAGGGCCGTCTTGCCGGTGCCGACGCCGCCGACGATGATCACCCTCTGGGTCATCTCGTAGGGGGCGGTGAAGATGAACCTGAAGAGGCTCGTGAGGAGGCGGAGCTCCCCCTCCCTATGGAGGAGGCTGGGCGGCACATAGTTGAGGTCGAGGACCCCCTCGTCGATGAAGACGCTCCTGGGCCGGCTCACCTGGCTCACGCTCCGACCGCTTCTGGGTTGCGCCGGGGCGGATTTATGCTTTACGTCCGTCAAAGCTTACCATCTGTGGAGAGGGGGGTGAAAGTGGCTCCCCGGGAAAACCTATATCCACGGGCCGGGAACTATAGGTGAGGTCGAGGAGTTGACCCATCGTTTTCCGACGGGGAAGGTCCCCTCCGACGTCCTTAGGCG
>QMXQ01000175.1 GCA_003662205.1 Candidatus Bathyarchaeota archaeon | reverse complement strand
GGTGCTGGAGGTCGGCGTCGAGCCGGAGGAGCCGGTCTCCCCCTGGACGAAGCTGGCGGACCTCAGGGCGGGGATGCGGGGGGTCAACGTCATCGCCCGCGTCGCCCAGATCGGCGGGGTGAGGGAGTTCACCAGGCGCGACGGCAGCGCCGGGAGGGTGGCGTCCGTGCTCCTGGAGGACGACTCGGGCGCCGTGAGGCTCAACCTCTGGGGGGACGACGTGGAGCTGCTGAAGGAGATGGACGTCGGCGCCGTCGTCGCGGTGGAGAACGGCTACACCCGGATCGGGCTGGGAACCGTGGGGCTGAACGTGGGCCAGAACGGGCGGCTGACCATCAACCCAGAGAACATCGAGGTGTCGGCCCCGAGCAGGGATCACAGGCTCGTCGACATCCAGGGCCTAAGGGAGGGGCAGAGGGACATCATCGTCCGCGGCCGGGTGCTCGACGCCCCCGAGATCAGGGAGGTGGAGACGGCCCGGGGGCCCGCGAGGGTCGCCTCCTTCAGGATAGACGATGGCACCGGCGAGGCACGGGTCTCCGTCTGGCGCGACTTGGTCGATGAGGTGAAGGAGCTGACGCCGGGGACCCTCATCAGGATAGAGAACTGCGACGTGCGGCCGCCCTTCGACGGCCTCCTCCAGGTGTCGTCGGGCCTCTTCACGAGGATCGTCGTCGAAAAAGAGGGGTGAAAAAGAGGGGTTAGGGCCGCCCCGCCTCGACCTCTCCGAGGCAGTCCTCGAATATCTCCAAGGCGCTATCGACGAGGTCGCGGGTGATGATGAGGGGGGGCGCTATGCGGATGGTGGAGGCGCCGCAGGTGATGATGGCGAGGCCCCGTCTGAAGCAGCGCATCATCACCTCCTCAGCCTCCTTCTTCGCGGGCTCCTTGGTCTCCCGATCCTTGACCAGCTCGACGCCGATCATCAGGCCGGCCCCTCGGAAGTCGCCTATCATCGGGTGCTCCTCCTTCATCTCGGCGAGCCGCTTCCTGATGTAGGCGCCCTGCTCCCGCGCGTTCTCAAGCATCCGCTCCTCCCGCATGGCCTCTATGACGGCCTGGGCCGCGGCGCAGCTCAGGGGGTTGCCGCCGAAGGTGCTGGCGTGGCTCCCCGGCGTCCAGTCCATCAGGTCCGCGCGGGCCGCGGTCACCCCGAGGGGGAGGCCCGCGGCGACCCCCTTCGCGATGCAGACGATGTCGGGGGTGGCGTCGAAGTGCTCTATGGCGAACCACCTGCCGGTCCGCCCCATGCCCGACTGGACCTCGTCGACCGCGAGGAGGATGCCGTGCTCGTCGCAGAGCTTTCTCAGCGCCCTGAAGAAGCCCTTGGGGGCCATCACGTAGCCGCCCTCGCCCTGGATGGGCTCGGCGATGACCATGGCGACCTCATCCGGCGGCACATACTTGTGGAACAGGTAGTGGTCGATGTAGTCGACGCAGTAGAAGCCGCAGTCGGGGCACTCCAGGTTGAAGGGGCAGCGGTAGCAGTAGGGGTAGGGGACGTGCTCCACGCCGGGGACGAGAGGGGAGAAGCGCCCCCTCTGGACGGGCTTGCTGGCGGTGAGGCTGATGGCCCCCATGGTCCTCCCGTGGAAGGACCCGATGAAGGCGATGATCCCCTGCCGCTTTGTGTGCCACCGCGACAGCTTCAGGGCCGCCTCTATGGACTCGGCGCCGCTGTTCCCGTAGTAGAACTTCTTCTTACCCTCGATGGGGACTATGTCCTGAAGGGCCTCCCCCAGGTTGATGGCGCTCTCGTAGTAGAAGTCCGTGTGGGAGTAGTGGAGGAACTTGTCCGCCTGTTTTTTAATGGCGTCCACCACCTTCGGATGGCGGTGGCCGACGTTCAGGACCGCCAGCCCCGAGTTGAAGTCTATGAACTTGTTCCCGTCGACGTCCGTGATGATGCACCCCTCGCCAGACTGGATGACAAGGGGGAACGCTCGACCGTATGAGGGGGAGATGATGGCGGCGTCTCTCTCCAGGATCGCCTTGGCCTTGGGGCCGGGTGGAGTGACTACAATCTTCGGGTAGCTCAACCTACAACACTCCTGTAGCTACTAGCTGTTTGTCCGCCGGTCTTTAAAAAACTGAGCTTCACTCAGGAAGGAGCTCCGGCTTTGTCAGCCTGATCTCGATGATCGAGACGTTCGCCTCCTTCCCGTTCCGGTCGATGAGAACCTCAGTCCCCAAGGCCACATCATCGACGACGACGTCCTTGAGAAACACCCGCCTCAGCATCTCGACGACGTCCACGGCCTTGCTTATGTGCCTCCCTCGGGCCCTGACCCTGATCTTGGGGGCGCCGGCGTTGAAGAGGGTGAGGCAGGCCACGACGTAGTTCATGGTGGGCTTCGCGCCAACGACCACGAGATCCCTCGGCCGATCTTTGGACTGCTCAGACATCTCAGCCCACCCGCACCCAATAGCGATACTAGTATAAAGTTCTTAATGCTTTCCCAGCCGGCTCAGAGGAGGAAGACCGCCGCGGCGGCCAGCAGCAGCGAAGAGGTCGTCACCACGAGGGCCGTCCTCTTGAACAGGCCGAAGGCGGACTCCAGCACGTCCCCGAGGAGGTTGAGGCCGCGCTTGCCCAGCACCGTGAGGCCGGGCACCGAGATCCGGACGTGGGAGCAGCGACACCCCTCGAGGTTCGAGACGGCGGCTTCCACCGCCTCGACCACGTACCCGGTGAACATCTCCGGGTCGATCCGCTCCCCCACCGGGTAATAGCCCCGGTCGGTGGCGCCGATGGCGTTGACGAGGTGCGTATCCGACGTGAGAACCTCGGCGGAGTCGACGCGAGACTCCAAGGCGGCGAGTATCCGCTCCCTCAGGCCGGACCTCATGTTGTTCCCGTCCGCGACCACGTAGGCATGGGTCCGGCCGTCCTCGAGACGCACCGCCAGGGCGGCGACGCCGCAAGGCCCCATGCCCTCGTCGAGCCCCCACTCGCGAGGGATGACTCGGGCGACGCCGACGGAGAACCTGTATCGCGGGGCCGCCCTCGCGCCCTTTATTGCCTCCACGGCAGCGTGGATGAGAGCGTTCACGTCATCGTCGGTGAGCTCATCTCCCCGCTGGATGCTGTTGTGCGCGTCCACCACGACGGCGGTCACGCCCATCTCCGCAGACGCTGCCATGATCCGCTCCCCCAGCTCCTCGGGGAGGTCGTCGTAGCTCTTCGGGGACAGGGTGAGGGTGACGAGGGC
>QMXQ01000174.1 GCA_003662205.1 Candidatus Bathyarchaeota archaeon | reverse complement strand
CCTTCAGCTCCCACCACATGGCCTCAAGGGTCTCGGCGAACCCCTCCTCCAAGAGGAGGCCGAGCTCCACCGCCTCCCTCCGGGTCGCGGTCCCCGCCTCGACCTCCCGGACCTCAACCTCGGCCCACCGCTCGTCGAGGGGGAGGAGGTCGCCCCAGTATCCGAGGGAGTTCGCCAGGGTCTTCGCGGAGACCTGCTCCAGCTCGACGATGGGGTGCCACGACCTGAGGAAGGCGTCGGCGATGGCGGCGACGTCCATCTTCATCAGCTGCTGGCTCAGCATGAACGGGTCCTTGTACAGGGTGGTGGACTGGTGGTGGATCCACTCGTTCTGGCGCTCCAGGACCGATGACAGCTCCCTTATCGCGGAGGCGTCGAGGCAGAACTCGTCGAGGGACCTGATCTCGGGGTAGTACCGCCGGATGACGGAGAGGACGTAGTCGGTGTCGACGGCGAAGGGGTCGAGGGCGCCCTCCGAGACCGCTCTGCACAGGCTGATGACCGCCTCCAGCTGGGCCCGGGCCTCCTCCGCCTTCACCCTCACTCCACCACCCTGACCGTGGAGACCCCCTCGGTCTTGTGCACCATGATGATGTGGATGTTCCTCCCCCGAAAGGTCACCTGGCTCGGCGTAATCACCAGGTACTGGTCGTCAGACCCCTCCAGGGTTGAGACGATGAAGTCGGAGACGATCTCCCTGTTCTTCGGGTCCATGTGGAGGTCGAACTCGTCGACCGCCCTGAAGGGGGAGAGGACGTTCTGCTGCAGGGCGAGGAGGAAGGCCATCACGGCGGTGCTCCGCTCTCCGCCGCTGTGGGTGTAGGGGTCGAGCCTGCTCTGCTGGGCGCCCCGGAAGCCGACGTACAGCTCCAGCCCCGCCTCCTCGATGTCCAGAGGATTGACGAGCCTCACCTCCCCCGTCGCCTGGAGCCGGGCCAGGAGGCTCTGGTAGCGGCTGTTGACCTGGTCCAGCAGGTTCCGGGTGACCTCCAGCCACCTCCGGGTCCGCTCCTCGATCTCCTCCATCACCTCCCGCCGGCTGGCGCGGACCTGCTCGACCCGCTCCTGTAGCTCCTTGAAGGTCCTGGAGTAGGACTCATACATCGCCTCCGCTTCGTCGGAGACGTCGGCCAGCCCGAGGAGGATGCCGCTGATCTTCCTGATCTCGCCGAGGATCTCGTCCGACGGCCGCCCCGTGTCGATCCTGGGCCCCCTGATGAGGGCCTCCGCCTCGGCGTCGTTGAGGTCCCGCCTGCACCGGTCGATCTCGGCCCTGAGCTCGTCGATCCTCTGCTTGAGCCGCCCCCTGCGGTCCTTCAGCAGGGCCATCTGGATGCGCCCCTCCACGTACTTGTCGTTCGCCTCGTCGATGCGCGCCCGCAGCAGCTGCATCTCCTCGGCGACGTCGGCGACCCCCGCCTCCGCCTCGTTGAGCTGCCTCGTCAGGGATTCGATCCGCCTCTCCGCCTCGGCCCTCTGGGCCGCCAGCTCGGAGTGCGACGAGTCGTAGGCCTCCGTCTGCGTCTCCTCGATCTCGGAGAGGGCGTTGAAATAGTCGTCGAGGGTGGTCGGCCCCTCCTTGAGCTTTGCGCGGAGGGCCTCGGCGCCCATCTCGAAGCGCCGGCGGCGCTCCCTCCACGACCTCAGCAGCCTGTCGACCTGGGTGAGCTGCTCCTTGGCGCTGGTGATGGCGTACTCGCAGACGCCGACGGTCCTCTCGTACTCTATCCTCTTCTCCAGGAGGTCCGACCACTCGGCGCGGTACCTGCTGAGCTCGCTCTGGGCGTCGATGACCAGCTTGCCGTAGCGCTCCATCTCCGCCTCGGCGGCATAGAGGTCGGCGTCGGCGCGGTCGACCTCCTGCTCCAGCCGCCTCAGCGTCCTCTCCAGCTCGGCGACCCGGCTCCACGCCATCTCCCGCTGGAGGAAGAGGCTGCGGGTCTGGAGCTGCCGCTTCTCCTGGAGCCGCTCGTTCTGCTCCCGCCAGTAGCTCAGGGTCTCCCGAGCCCTGTCCAGGAGCTGATTGAGGCTCTCCTCCTCGCTGAGGATGCCGCTCAGCTTCCTCTTCGCCTCGATGACGTCGGAGCGGAAGGACTGATAGCCGACGGCCGTCTCCAGCGTCCTCAGCTTCTCCTGCGGGGAGACGCTGGCGAACTGCTCCGGCATGTTCTGGTGCATGACGATGAGCATGTTGTTGGGGTCGAAGCCGAGGCCCCTGAGGAGATCCATGACCTCGTACTTCTGAGCCCCCCTCTGGTTGAGCTCGAACCAGTACCTGCCGTCGCGCCTCAGGTTCCGGGTCAGCCGGATGACGTCGGCGTCGAACCGGGGGATGGGCCTCCGACCGTCCTCCCGGACGGAGTTATCGAGGAGCAGGCTGATCCGCGCCCGGTCCTGGCCCCACCGGATGAGGTCGCTGAGGCGCTTCGACCGCTCGGTGTAGGTCTCGCCGAGGGCGACGCAGATGCCGAGGAGGAAGCTGGACTTGCCGGCGCCGTTGGGGCCACAGACGACGTTCACCCCCTGCTTGAGGGGCACCCGCGCGTACTCGTACGACATGAAGTTCTCCAGGATGACCTCGCGGATCAGCATGGATGTTCCTCGGACTCTAAACTCTTATTTTGGACCTATTTTTAAACCTGTCCCACCAGGGGGAAGGCGCTCCTAAACAACAGAGGAGATAGCAGGCGGCTAATAAAGGTTGAGCGAGCATCCGGGAGACGAAACCTTTTACGCCCTTCCACCAAGAGGGTAGGTGAGGACTGGTTTATGGTCAAGCTCACGAGAGCCGAGGAGGAGCGGGCGATGAGCCTCCACAGGGAGGCGCTGGTGGTGGACACCCACTGCGACACGCTGATGCAGTTCATGCCCCAGCAGGGACGGGGTGCGACGCCGAGGCGGCTGGGGGAGCGCTCGGACCGGGGGCACATCGACCTGCCGCGTCTGGTGGAGGGCGGCGTGGACTGCCAGACCTTCGCCATCTACACGGGGAGACGGGTGAACCAGCCCGGGGCGCTGCTCACCGCCCTCCAGATGGTCGACGTATTCGACAGGGAGTGCGCGGCCAACGAGGGGATCGTTCACGTCCGCAGCTACGACGAGATCCTGGCGGCGGACAGGGAGGGGAAGGTGGCGGCGCTCCTCTCCATCGAGGGCGCCGAGCCGCTGATGGGCGACTTGGGCGTCCTCAGGGTCTTCTACAGGCTCGGGGTGAGGATGCT
>QMXQ01000173.1 GCA_003662205.1 Candidatus Bathyarchaeota archaeon | reverse complement strand
GCCCTTGGCCAGCTATCTAGCAGGGCACGGATTACCCCTGGCCCTTGCCGCTGTACCAGGAACTCGACGAAGGTATGCGCTTCCATCCATTTCAAATGCTCTCGTTCCCTATTCCTGATAGCCCCCTGGTGCGGCCATATGGCTCCCAGAGGAAGCAAGGTGTCCTTCTGCCGGGCCGTGCACAGCGCATCCCGTCCCTCGTTCCAGATAGCTTCTAAGGCCGGCTGTTCCCCTGGTATCAGCCGGTTCCTTTCCCACCTATAGATGGCACTCAAGAACCACGATCCGGCGTTCATGTCCTCCGGCTCGAATTGCCCACCCAGGAGCTTAGCCCGGGCCTGGGAACTCCGAAAATATATCTGCTGATTCAGCAACTGCTCTATCGCCTGTCGTAAAATCGACTCATCCGCCTCTCCGTCGGCCCGCACCCCTGTGGCCAGCGGGGATTCCAATACCAGCAGATAAGGGGCGTTGCCGCCTCCAAAGCTAAAGCCCGGTGGATAGGGTCTGAATTCTATGGTGACCTTCCCCTGCACACCTTCCAGGCTTAGGTCTTGATAAATTTTCTCCACAGCGGCATCCAGCGCAGGCAGCAGGGGGAGGACAAAAAGCTCATCCTCTTCCCGGCAGATAACCCGGATGTACTGCTCCTCGTGGGTTCTTTCGTGCCCCCAGAAGAAATCCTGTTGAGCGGGAGCCGTGCGCAGCCACCCCGCATTTACCTGGCGAAACACAGCCCATTGCCGATACAGCAAGCCATCCTTTATCCACGTCATCTTTACCAGCGCGTAATCCTCGCTTACTTGTGCCTCGTCCACATGGAGCGACGATACTGGAGACGATGAGTAGATCGGGCTATAGAGCCTGCCCCACAGGTGAGTGGCAAGCTCACTCTCCCGTCTTGCCCGCCAGGCCCGGTCGTTTGGATCCTGGAGAGCCAGAAAGGTATCCTGGAAACCACCGTACAGCGCGTCCTGCTCCAGCTCCAGCAGATTCTGGAAATAGACTATTTCTGGCCCTGTGCGCCATACCGTCACTCGGGCATCCTTCTCGTTAGCACCGGCGATGTTCAGCCGAGTCACCAACTCCCAGCCCAGCCAATGGGTCAGCACATCGGTGATGGAGAGGTCTTTCAATTGACGCAGTAGTTCAGGTATGACTGCTGCTCCCTTCTTCTCCACGATTCGTCGCAGCAAGGGAGGCTTGTCCTGCCGTTGGGGTTCCGCCAGCCAAAAAGCTATTTCCTCCAACAAACACCATTGATTGGCTGTTTCGTCGGGTATATCCTGTAGACCGGCCACTTGGGCAGCCAGGGCATAGGCCATCTGCCAGCGCAAAGGGGCGAATATTTTATCCCATTCCTCCTCTCCGGCCTCGGGCTGCGGCAGGCCCGTATACCAGTATGAGGGCACCGTTATCTCGTCAACGCGGCCCGGCTTGGCCGGATAGCCAGGGGGCAACAAAAGCGAGTCCGGCTCTAGTCGGCCCCAAGGGTGATAAGTAGCCGCCGAGAGGATAATGGTTAGCCTGGTGTTAGGAGGGCAATCCAGGGTCCGGCAGAACTCTCGATGCCAGTCTCGCACCCGCTGGGCCAACCTGTCAATGTAAACCTCATCCCTGGCCCGGTAGATCAGGTGCACCAAGCCGTCGTCCCGCTCCCGCTCCTCCCCCCATAGCTTGTCCTGGCTTCCGGTGTGCTTCCAACTGCCCCCGGCGTGCCGGTAGAAGCGCACCCGCCGCCGGGGAGAGGCATCTTTATCAGCAGCCAGCTCCTCCTCGGTGGGCTTTTCCTCCACCTCCACCCAGACTACATCGCCCCAAGGGTCAACTTTCACAATTCGGGCCGGACGGAGAGCATCTGAGATGCCCGGCCCATACCTTCCCAGCACCGCCTGTTTCCAGGGGATGTACCACTTGAAGTCCTTTTCGTCCTGGAGGCTCAGGAAAAGCTCCTTATCCCCTCTGCTCCAGGCCTTAGCCTCCAGGTCTATCACTGCCTGAATCTCCTCCTGAACGGTGCGCTGGAAGTAGCGGTAGCGCACCCAGAGCGTTCCTCCAACCACTAGCAGCAGCACTCCCAGCGCGCCCATCAAGATCAGGCGGGCGCGGCGAGAGAGCTGCCACTTTCTCCTCCATCTGGGCCGGGAAGGTTTCTCCGGTTCAGGCGGGAACGGCTTTTCCTCCCACTCCTCCCAGTCCTCGCTCTCGTCTCCAAACCGCCATTCGAATTGGATGCCAGGCACAGTGTTCCTCCTCGCCCTAACACATATTGAAGAGCCTCTCGCAATTCACCCACCGAGCCGATAGCAGAACAGCTACCCCCTGCAGGCTTGAAATCGCCTGGTTAGCAGATTGACACCGACCAATGAGCATGACTCTGGGCAGTGATATTGCTGTAGCCTGCGAAAAGGTAAACGTTCCATAAACTGCCAGGTGAGCCGAGGGCAATGCCCTTGGCTACCCAAAAACATTCTCTGAATGTCTATAGGCAGAGTCCTCCCGAGTCTCTTGGCCACAGTTGCGTGCAGAACTACCGTAGAAAAAGACAAAAGGCAAATGAAAAAAGACGCCATTGCTCAGGGGAACGACGGCGTCTTTTGTGCTTCCCTGAAGCTCCAGCGGCGTATCAAACCGATTGTAGATGGCCTCTCCCAACCGGTACTTTAGTCAACACGGTGTGTTTTGAAGCTTTTGGGGAGGTTGATTTTTCACAAAATCTGCATACGAGGATCTAAGGCATCTCGCAGCCCATCCCCGACGAAGTTGATAGCCAGCACTGTCAGCAGGATAAACGAACCAGGGAAAATCCACATCCAGGGCTCGGTCTCCAAGTGATGGTAAGCCTGATCGAGCATGTTACCCCAGGTAGCAGTGGGGGCCTGGACCCCCAGGCCGAGGAAGCTGACATAGGCCTCGTTCAGGATGGCATTAGCCACTCCTAACGTGGCAGAGACGATGATAGGGGCCATGCTGTTGGGCAGGATATGGCGGAAAATTATGAAACTGTCTGGGGTGCCAATACAGTGAGCAGCAGTGATGAATTCCCTTTCCTTCAGGGCCAGGAAATTAGCGCGCACAATGCGGGCCAGGTACATCCAGCTCGTGAGGCCGATGACGACGATGATGACGATCACGCTGCCGCTGAACGAACGCCCCAGCAGTTTAAAGGTGGGAATCTTGCCGCTGAGAAACTTGGCCAGCAGGATAAGCAGGAAGAGTTGGGGGATGTTGAACATGGCCTCGGTGAAACGCATCAATATAGAAT
>QMXQ01000172.1 GCA_003662205.1 Candidatus Bathyarchaeota archaeon | reverse complement strand
GTGCTCATCGGGACGATCTTCTACCGGAAGCAGAGGATCGTCCAGGACGAGAAGAGGGGGCTCTTCGACAGGGAGAAGGCCGAGAAGCTGATCCGCCGCCAGGAGGAGCTCTCCGACATAACGGGGAACCCGTGCATGCTCGACGTCGAGGGGTCCACCTCCCAGGCGCTGGAAAGGTACATCGACTTCGCCGCCGACGCCACCGACGCGCCCCTGCTGTTGGGGGGGCCCACCTTCGAGGTCAGGCGCTCAGGGCTGAAGCAAGTGGAAGAAGCCGGCCTGGCCGGCAGGGTCGTCTATAACTCGCTGATGCCCGGATGCGGGGCCGAGGAGTTCAGGCGGATAAGGGATGCGGGCGTCGAGAGCGCCGTCCTCCTCGCCTACAACGTGACCGACCTGACGCCTCAGGGCAGGGTCGAGAGGGTGACCGAGCTCCTCGGCTCGGCCCGGGAGCACGGCCTCGAGAAGCCCTTGCTCGACACCTTCGTGATGGATATACCGAGCCTGGGGATCGCCTTCCGCGCCCTAACCGCCCTCAAGTCGGACCTCGGCCTCCCCGTCGGCTGCGGCCCCCACAACGCCGTCGGCCTCTGGAAGGGTTTGAGGAAGAAGATGGGCATGCGCTCCGTGAGGTCTATCGTCGCGTCGGTGAACGCCTTCGCCGCCGCCGCCGGCGCCGACTTCATCCTCTACGGCCCCATCGAGGCGGCCGGCGTCGTCTTCCCCGCCGTCGCCATGGTCGACGCGGCCTACGCCCTCCCCAACATACAGCAAGGCGCCAAGCTGAGCCGGAGCCACCCCCTGTTCAGGATCGCGTAGAGCGGGGCCGTCGGCGGGCGAGCCTCAACGCCGTCGGGAACCTCTCCGGCTCCTTGTGGGGTATGAAGACGGCGTTGAGGAACTCCCTGTTGAACTCGGGGTCGAGGGAGAGCTCGTGATAGCGGACCCCCTCCGCGAGGGCCTCGGCGGTCCTCCGGGCCTCCGTCGAGAGGAGTATCATCCTGGCGCCGGCGACGGCGGTGTTCCCGGCGAACACGATCCTCTCCGCCGGCACGTCGGGCAGCATACCTATGGCCACGGCGCTCTCGGGATCGAGGTAGCTCCCGAAGGCCCCGGCCACGTAGACCCTGCCGAGCTCCTCCGCCTTAAGTCCTTGACGCCTCAGCATGATGGAGCACGCCGCGTAGATGGCCGCCTTCGCCAGCAGCAGCTCCTCGACGTCCCTCTGGGTGAGGGTTATATCCCTGCCGGTGCCAGCGGCGTCGCTCCACGCCACCACGAACTCGCCGCCGTCGGCGGCCGCCCTCATCCGCGACGTCTCCGCGTCCAGGTTCAGGCGGCCGAGGTCGTCGATGAGACCGTTCTTCCACATCTCCGCCAGCGCATCGATCATAGCGGAGCCGCAGAGGCCGATGGGCTTGGCGTCGTCGATGATCTCGTAGTCGACCTCCAGGGTTTCGGGGTCGATGCGCAGCCTCTCGATGGCGCCGGAGACGGCCTTCACCCCGTGGCTGACGTGGGCGCCCTCGAAGGCAGGGCCGGAGGCGCACGAGCACGCCACCACCCCTTCGCGGTCGCCGGCGAAGACCTCCGTGTTCGTCCCCACATCCACCAGAAGCGCCGGTGCTTCCGAGTCACAGAGCCCGGTGGCCAGCAGGTCTGCGACGGCGTCCGAGCCGACGAAGCCGGCGACGAGAGCCGGCAGATGGACATTCCCCGCCGGGTTGATGGCGACGCCGAGCTCCCGGGCCGTCACGCTGAGCCCCTGCCTGATGACCGGGTTAAACGGCGCGCGGGCCAGAGAACTCGGCTCCAGGCCGAGGAAGAGGTGATGCATCAGCGTGTTGCCCACGGCCACAGCCTCGTAGACCTCGCCGGGGGCGACCCCCGCCTCGGCGCAGAGCGTCTCCAGCACCCGGTTGACCGCCTCGAGCAGGAGTCGCCGTAGCTCGTCGAGGTTTCCCGGGCCGTCCAGGGCGAAGGTGATCCTCGATATGATGTCCTCCCCGTGGACTGCCTGGGGGTTCTCCGTCGAGGCCATGGCCAGGGTCTCGCCGTCCACGAGGCTGACGAGGTGGCCGACGATCTTCGAGGTCCCCAGGTCCAGGGCGACGCCGTAGAGCCTCCCCGAGGTGTCGCCGCCCTCCACGGAGATGACCCGACCATCGGAGATCGTCAACGTGACATCTAGGGCGGAGCTGAGGACTTTGGGCAGCTGTCTCATCGCCGAGAGGCTGAGCCTCAGCTCCCCGACGCCCGCCTCCTCGGCGGCCCTGAGGAGCCCCTCCGCGTAGCTTTCACCCCCCTTCAGCAAAGTCTCGGGTAGGCTCAGGTGAAGCTTCCAAGCCAGGGGGCTTACCTCGACGGGCCTCCCCATGCCGTCGGTTTTGAACCTCCGCCGGCCGCTCCTGCTCTCCTCGGGTACAGTCACCGTTACGCTCTTCCGCAGCCGAGTCTGGCAGGCGAGCCTGTACCCCCTCCGAGTCTCCTCTGGGCTTAGTAGCTTGGCCTCGGCGGGCGTCAGCGCTCCGCGGTCCTCATCGGCGATGATGATTTTGCATTTGCCGCAGCGGCCTCGACCTCCACACTCCGAGGTGATCGAGACTCCGGCCTGCTTTGCCGCCTCAAGGACGGTCGCTCCCGGGTTGACGTCGATCCTGCGGCCGAAGGGCTGGAACGTGACCGATATCTTTCGCGTCTCCTCTTCACCACCGTGCCCGGCAGCTTCACCCAGCCCCTCAGCGGGGAGTGTGCGCTATGAATATCTCCACCGTAGGTCTAATGAGGCTTTTCCGTTGACAGGCGCCCTTGCCATAATCCTGAGGCGGGGGAAGCTCTGTGAAGAGAGGCATCGAGCTGGGAAAAAAGGGGGCTGGGCTAGCCCCTGTAGATCAGGGGGAACGCCGAGTAGACCTTGACTCCCAGCACCAGGTTCTCGATGGTGTTGCGCTCGTCGGGCTGGTGGGCCTGCCCCGTCATGGATGTGCCGTATCCCAGGCACGGGATGCCCGTGTAGTGCTTGATGCTGATGGCGTCCGTGCCGCCCGTGAGTATCTTGAAGATCGGCCTGCGCCCCGTGATCTTCTCGATGGTCTCGGCGAGTTGACGGGCGAAGGGCGTGTCGGGTGACTCGTAGTAGCCCGCCGTCTCCCTGGCCTGGACATGGACCTCTATGCCGGGTATCCCTGCCTCCCTGATTAGCTCCTCTATCCGCTCCTTCACCCTCAGCGGCTTGCTGCCCGGGGTCAGCCTGATGTCGAACTCTGCCT
>QMXQ01000171.1 GCA_003662205.1 Candidatus Bathyarchaeota archaeon | reverse complement strand
TCCTCCATCCGCGTCAGGGTCGCGGCGGTCACGAGGTCGCTCTCGCCGCCCAGGATCAGGAGGGTGGGCGTCTCTATCCGCTCGACGTAGGGCCAGAGGTCCACGGCTAGGCTGGGGCGGATGGCGTCGCCCGTCGCCTTCAGCCTCAGCCTCCCCGCCTCGTCCCGCACGAAGGCGTGCCTCATCCGGTTCTCGACCGCCTCGGGCGTGAAGCCCGGGTAGCGCTGCCTGATGTAGCTCCGGGCCTCCTCCTCGTCGCTGAAGAACTCCGGCGGGGGCGGCCGCGCGGGCCTCCCGGTTATCTCGAAGGGGGCGATGTCGACGAGGACGAGGCCCCTCAGATCGTCGGGGTGCTCCGCCGCGAGGATCATCCCCATCATGCCGCCGACGCTGTGGCCGATGAGGACGTTGGGGAAGAAGCCGAGCTGCCTGTACCCGTCCCGCATGATCTCCGCGTGGTCGTGTAGGCTGACGGGCTCCCCCGGCTTCTCCGAGTCGCCGTGGTCGAGGATGTCGAAGGCGAGGAGCTGGTACTCCCCTTGGAGCGCCTCCGCGAACGTGTCGAAGCCGTGGGCGTCCATCCCCATGCTGTGGAGGAGGACGAGCTTGGGGCCGGAGCCGCCCCAGAGCAGGTAGTGAAGCCTGTAGCCGCCGCTCCTCAGGTATCCCTCCCGCGGGTTCATATCATAAGGATCACGGCTCTCGGGGTTATAATCTCTATCCCTCACGCGGGCGTGATGAAATCAGGGCGGCGCATCCCCGCGGAATTTTCCCGGGGGAGAAGGGCCTCATGAGGTGCCACCGCTTGCCTCCACCGCCCATTCCGCCCGTGGTCGTCGCGGGGATAGTCTGATAACCCGGTGCGTCTCTATCTAAGTGATATGAAGACCGGTTTCGATCTGGCTAGGGCCAGGGGTTTGATGGAGGAGATGGGGGTGGACTGCGTCGTCGCCACCTCCCACGACAACGTCTACTACAGCTCCGGCGCCGACATCATGACCATAACCATGCTCAAGCGGCTCGCGGCCGTCTTCCTCCCCCTTGACGGGAAGCCGGTGTTCGGCGTCCACGCGAACGAGGAGGTCACCGCCCGGGAGTTCACCTGGATCAAGGACTTAAGGGTCTACGAGGGGGGAGAGTGGGAGCCCCTGAAGCCCATCAGGTTCGTGGCGGAGGTGCTCGAGGAGAAGGGGCTCGGCGGCGCCAGGATCGGGATAGAGCTGCTGGACCTGCCCGGCCTCTGCGTCGACTACCTCCGGGAGCTGCTCCCGTCGGCGGAGTTCGTCGACTGCAGGCCCCTCTTCGACAGGATGCGGGCGGTGAAGTCCCCGGAGGAGCTGAGGCTGCTCAGCGGGGCGAACATGGCGACGGCGAAGGCGATAACCGTCGCCTTCGAGATGGCGAGGCCCGGCGACACCGAGCGGGAGATAGCCCGGAACATGATCAGCCTCACCCTCGAGTACGGCGCGGACCAGGTCGCCTTCATGACCCTGGGGGCGGGCGAGAACATCTTCGAGGTCCACCACGTGCCCACCGACTACAGGATCAGGGAGGGGGACATGCTCCACGTGGACTTCGGCTGCTACTTCAAGGGTTACATGTCGGACATCTCGCGGATGGCGGTGGTGAGCGAGCCGGACGAGGCGCAGCTGAGGGCGTACGAGGTCGCCGTGCGGGCGGAGCGGGCGGCGGCGGAGGCGATGAGGGAGGGGGCGACGGTGATGGAGGTCCACAACGCGGTCAAGAGCTTCTACGAATCCGAGGGATTCAGGTACAGCCGGGCGTTCATAGGCCACGGCCTGGGCATAGGCTGCCACGAGGCCCCCTTCCTGGGGCCGTCGCACGGGGACTGGGTGCTGGAGCGGGGGATGTTCTTCCAGGTCGAGCCGAGCGTCACCATCGGGCGCGCCCGGGTCCACACGGAGGACTCCTTCATAGTCTCAAGGGAAGGGGCGGAGAACGTCTCCGAATACAGGGACGTCACAGAGCTACAGGTAATCAGATGATCGCCCACTTCCTTATCGAGAGGAGCGTAGAAGCCACGAATGGATGGAGCTGCCTAATACTCCGGATTGGAGTGGTCAGATCCTTTTTCCAAGTTAATCCCAAATTTTCACGCCGTACTTCTCGAACAGGAGCCTCAGTGCCTCTCGAACGATCTCGCTCTTCGAGCCATATACGCCCTTGTCGATGAGTTGTCAATCTGGTTGAGATAAACAGCGTTATTCTCGTCGTCATCATCAGCAGGTGGACCCTGCCTGAACTCGGAGAGACACTTACTGGCGTACTCAATATCTTCAAACAACATGACTGAGTCGCGTCGCGTTCAGCATATCTTATAGCAATAATTTAGACTGAAACGGTTATATACTTACAGAGGAACAAAATTAACGATCGGATATGCCGCTATTTGGTAGAAAAAAGGGCGCCGAGTATTCTTATGAAGGCAAATACCTTGGCGGACATAGCGCCTTTCCAAAAGAGATGAAGGTACACATTAATCTGATGCCTAACTACCTCGAAATCCAGGAGTTTCCGGCATTCATCCCGTATGAGAACATTATAAATGTTCAATCTATGTCCCAGGAAAAGTTATCGGCAATGCGCCTTCTCCTAGTGGGCATCTTCGCATTCGCGTGGAAAAAGAAGAAACAATTCATGGTTTTAACTTATAAAGACGATGCGGGAATAGAGCAAAATCCCGTCTTTGATATGAAAAAAATTGAAGAGGTCCAGCCCGCCATCTACAGAAAAATGATAGCTGCACGACAAAAATGATCCAATTCCTCCTTTAAACAGTTCTTCCTTATAGCGCTACATCAAATACCCATAGACACACCACTGATGTATCCTGTATTCCAAAAAATTGACGCGCCTATCGAGACTGAAAGGTCCATCTCAAGACCGAGGCTTATTCGTCGGATATACGACTCTACACTGGAGGGAGGGGCTGGAGCGCCCTCGGGTGGGCGGAGCCGCCTGAGAAGCCCATCGGGGTCCCGTCCGCCCTCCAGCAGGCCCCACCGTGCATCAGCCCCGTCACGGGGTCGACGAGGATGCCGTTCATGCCGCCGGCGATCCTCGGCATCACGACGATGTCGTGCCCCCTCGCCCTCAGCCCCTGCAGGGTCTCGTCGGGGAAGCCGGGCTCGACGTGGAGCTTCTCGCCGTCCGTGCCGGGGATGCCCATGGTCCAGATGCGGGGGGCCTCCACCGCCTGCTGTATGGTCATGCCGAAGTCGACGACGTTGACGATGGCCTGGCAGACGGCGGCGAAGATCCGGGTCCCGCCGGGGG
>QMXQ01000170.1 GCA_003662205.1 Candidatus Bathyarchaeota archaeon | reverse complement strand
GGGTGAGGCACGGGATGAGGGGCGCCCGGGGCGGCATCGAGCACGTGAAGATCGACCCGGAGACCTACAGGGCGGAGGTCTCCGTCATCGGCGGCGTCCCCCCGAAGGGGATCTGCGGCTCCGGCATCATCGACGTCTGCGCCGAGATGTTCAAGGTGGGCATCCTCGACTTCGTCGGGAAGCTGGTGCCCGGGAAGACGCCGCTGGTGAGGGAGGGGACGGACGGGCTGGAGTACGTCATCGTCCCCGCCGAGGAGACGGCCACCGGCAGGGACATCGTCATCACCCAGGCGGACCTCGACTACGTCATCGACTCGAAGGCGGCGGCATGCGGCGCCATCACCGTCCTGATGAAGAAGCTGAAGCTGAGCATCCACGACGTGAGGCACCTCTACCTGGCCGGGGCCTTCGGCACCTACACCGACATGAGGAACGCTGTGAGGCTCGGCATCTTCCCCGAGTTCCCCAACGCGGAGATCCGCCCCATAGGGAACGGCTCCCTCTCCGGCGCCTACGCGACGCTCATGTCGATGGCGAAGAGGGATCAGGCGAGGGAGATCGCCGAGAAGACGGTCTACATCGACCTCCTCGTGGACGTGGAGTTCATGGAGGAGTACTCCAGCGCCCTCTACATCCCCGGGAACAAGGAGTACTTCCCGAGCTACGGCTGAGGCTCAGCGCACGTAGAAGCCGACTTCCTCGGACGCCTGGGCGGCCGTGGGGAGCAGCTCCCTCATGGTCTCCATCATCTGGGGCTGGAGCCGGGCCACGTCCGTGAGGGAGAGCATCCCGATGAGCCTGGACCCTTTCTTCCCCTTCCTCACCACGGGGAGCTTCTTGATCCGCCGCTGGAACATGATCTTGACGGCGTCCTCCAAGGGCATCGTGGGGCTGACGACTATGACGGGCTTGGACATGACCTCCCTCGCCATCACCTTCTCCGGGTCCCGCCCCGGGGCGACGACCCTCGTCAGCACATCCCGCTCCGTCAGGATGCCGACGATCTCGCCCTTCGACAGGACTATGAGGCTGCTTATGCCGAAGTAGTTCATCATCCTCGCCGCGTACTTCACCGAGTAGTCCGCGTCGATGGTGACCACGTCTCGGACCATGACATCCTGAACACACAGCGACATCTAACCCACCAGCAAAGGGTAAAGAGGATCGGTATCTCCCCTTAAGAAAATATTTATGGATTAGTGAAACATAAACGCCGGGCCAATTAAATTTAAATCCGAGGCGATGAATCCATTATAGGCCGGTGCCTAACGGGGGTTTGACCCGCCCTAGCTCAATGGTAGAGCATCCGGCTGTAGCTTCCGCCCCCGGCGGGCGTTGGCGTCCAGCCATTGAGCAGACACCGGAGGGTTCCCGGTTCAACTCCGGGGGGCGGGACCAACCACATAAAACAAATCCACGCGCCCATCTGTCATCATTCGTCTGATGGGCTTCCCATGTAGGGAGGTCCCCGGGTTTGACCCGCGGCCTTGGCGTCCTATCCGGTCTCATAGTATCTCGGGTCGATCCCGAGCTCCTCCGCCAGCTTGACCATCTGGTCCCAGGTCTCCTCGGGGAGGGGTATGCCCTCCCTCAGCCGCTTCTCTCTCGTCTCCCACTCGGGCTCGCCGGGGATGAGGACCCTGCACCCGGGCTCCGGCGGGGTCGCCTTCACACCTCTGAGGACCATTTCGGCTCGTTGTTTGAAGGCCTCCAGCCCCACGAACCAGTCGGGGTCGATGGCCACGGCGAAGACGCCGTTGGTTGAAGGGGGCTCCGTCTCTGGGTCTAGGCCCGACCGAGAGCCGGTCATGACTGCGCCCATCATCTCCATGAGCATCTGGAGGCAGTAGCCCTTGTGCCCGCCGAAGGGGAGGAGCCAGCCGCCGTCCTTCATAGCCCTCGGATCGTCGGTCGCCTTGCCGTGCTTGTCCCTGATCCAGTGCAGAGGTATCCTCTCGCCTTTCGCCTTGGCAACGCTTACCTTACCCTCCGCCACCACCGAGGTCGCGTAGTCCAGCAGGAAAGGGTCGGCCTCGCCGGTGGGGACGGCGGCGCTGAAGGGGTTTGTCCCGAAGACTCGGCCGAGGCCGCCGTAGACGGCGACGGCGGGGTGGCCGACGTTGACGAACATCATGGCGACGACGTTCTGTCGCGCTGCCCACGCGGTGTAGTAGCCGACCCTGCCGATGTGGTTGCAGTTGTAGGCGCCGACGGCGCTGACCGCCTGGGTCTTCGCCTTCTCCACCGCCAGCTCCATCACCCGCATCGCCGTCACTTGGCCGAAGGCCCAGCGCCCGTCCACCAGGGCAGAGGACGCCGACTCCTTCGCCACCACCGGCTCCGCGCCCACGTCGATGAAGCCCTTCCGGATGCGATCGGCGTAGCGGACGAAATACGAGATCCCGTGGGAGTCGTGCCCCGTCAGGCTCGCCTCGACGAGGGTCTCCACGACGAACTCGGCCCTGTCCCGGGGGGCGCCCAGGGCCGAGAAGATGGCGACGCCAAGCTCCCTGAACCTGTCAGCGGGCAGCACGATCATGATGACAGAACACTCCTAATGATGTAAAGAGTTGAGGGGAGGCCTATCTCTTGGGGACCAGTTTCCTGATCCCTTCGAGGAAGGCCTCGATGTCCTCCCGCTCTATGCCGTAGTGGGTGCAGAGCCTTATGGTTGTCGAGCGGCCGCTGCTCTTCCAGCCGAGTCTGGCGCAGGCCTCCGCCCACTGCCGCCCGGTCCAGCCGAGGCCCGAGATGTCGATGTAGACCATGTTCGTCCTCACGGGGTTCAGTATCCTGATCCCCTCGATCTGCCCGAGGCCCTCGGCGAGGAGCCTCGCGTTCTCGTGGTCCTCCGCGAGCCGGTCGACCATCTTCGTCAGGGCTATGATCCCCGGCGCCGCGATGATGCCCGCCTGCCGCATCCCGCCGCCCAGCATCTTCCGGTACTTCCTGGCCCGCTCGATGAACTCCTCCGTGCCGACGACCACCGAGCCCACAGGCGCCGCCAGACCCTTCGAGAGGCAGATCTGCACGGAGTCGGCGTACCGCGTCAGCTCCCTCACGTCGACGCCGAGGGCGACGGCGGCGTTGAAGATGCGGGCGCCGTCCATGTGAACATTCAGGTCGTGGCTCTTCGCGACCTCCCAGTCGGCCTTCAGCTGCTCCGGCGTCAGGGGGATGCCGCCCGCCGCGTTGTGGGTGTTCTCCACGCAGACCAGGGAGGTCCTGGGGAAGTGGATGTTCGGCGGCCTGATGGCTGCCTCCAGGTCCTCGGGCCTGATCCAGCCGAGCTCGCCGGGGACGGTCCGGGGCATGAGGCCGCCGATGACGGCGAGGCCGCCGACCTCGTTCATGTAGATG
>QMXQ01000169.1 GCA_003662205.1 Candidatus Bathyarchaeota archaeon | reverse complement strand
GTGTAGAGGCGTTGTTGAAGGGAGGAGTGACCAAACCCGGGAAGAGCCGGAAGAGGCGGTTCAACGCCCCCCACCACGTCAGGAGGAAGTTCACGTCGGCGCCCCTCTCCCCCGCCCTCAGGGCCCAGCACGGCGTCAGGTCGATGCCCGTCCGCAGGGACGACACCGCCGTCATCCCCAAGGGCGACAGGAAGATGACCGAGGGACGCGTCATCCGGGTGGACCCCGCCCGCGGGCGGCTATTCATCGAGGGCGTCACCCGGCAGAGGCTGGACGGGACAACCATACAGATACCCATCAGGGCGGAGAACGTGATGATCACCAAGCTCAACCTAGACGACGAATGGAGGCGGAAGATACTGGAGAGGCGGGGCTACGAATCAAAGCGAGGGGAGGAGTGAGAAGGGGAGATGGGCAAAAAAGGACCCTCAAGGCATCTGAAACGGGAGCTCTCCCCCAAGTTCTGGCCCATCCACAGGAAGGAGCACGTCTGGGCGGTCAAGACCAGCCCCGGCCCCCACCCCTTCAGGGAGTCCCTGCCGCTCCTGGTCGTCGTCCGCGACATCCTCGGGTACGCGGAGACGGGGAAGGAGGCGAAGATGCTCATCAAGCAGGGCAAGGTCCTCGTCGACGGCAAGCCCCGGAAGGACGAGCGCTACCCCGTGGGGGTTATGGACGTCGTCGAGCTGCCGGACGCGAAGCAGCTCTTCAGGGTTCTCCCCGCCCGGGGCGGGAGGATGAAGCTCCACCCGATAAAGGGGGGAGAGGCCGGCTTCAAGCTCTGCCGCATCCTGGGGAAGACCACGGTGAACGGGGGGAGGATCCAGCTCAACCTCCACGACGGCAGGAACATCATCGTCGCCGACGGGGAGGACCTGTACAAGGTGAACGATGTCCTGCAGCTGAAGGTCCCCGAGCAGGAGGTTCTCAGCCACATCCGCTTCGAGCAGGGGGTTCAGGCGGTCATCACCGGCGGAAGGTCCCAGGGCCGCCACGGCGTGGTGATCGGCGTCGGGTCCGAGCCGGGGCGGAAGCGGACCGCCACCATCAGGACCGCCGACGGCGAGGACGTGAGGACGCTGGCGAAGTACATATTCGCCGTCGGCTCCGACAAGCCTCTGATATCCCTCCCAGGTGGTTCATGATTTGGATGAAGCGCTGCTGACATCGAACCCGATGCGGGAGCCGAGGATCGGCAAGGTCGTCGTCAACATCACGGTGGGCGCGTCCGGCGAGCCCCTGAACAAGGCGATGACCATCCTCGAGCAGCTCACGGGGCAGAGGCCCTGCATGCGCCGGGCGAAGCGGACCATCCGCACCTTCGGCATCAGGAAGAATGAGCCCATCGCCTGCATGGTGACGCTGCGAGGGGAGCGGGCGGAGGAGTTCCTCAGGAAGGCCCTCGAGGCCGTGGGCAACCGGGTCTCCCCCCGGAGCTTCGACGGCAACGGGAACTTCGCCTTCGGCATCAGGGAGCACATCGACATCCCCGGAACCCGGTACGACCCCAACCTCGGCATCGTCGGCATGGACGTCATGGTCAGCGTCGAGCGCCCCGGCTACAGGGTCGCCCGGAGGAGGAGGGCGAGGTCCAAGGTGGGGCGCAGCCACAGGGTGACCAAGGAGGAGGCAGTTGAGTTTATAAGGAATCGCTTCGGAACAGAGGTGGGACTGCGGAGTGAGTGAGCGGAAGGAGCGGAAATACGGCAAGGGCAGCAGACACTGCATACGGTGCGGCACCTACGACGGCCTCATCAGGCGCTACGGCCTCAACATCTGCA
The DNA here is from genome assembly GCA_003662205.1 of Candidatus Bathyarchaeota archaeon. Lineage (GTDB taxonomy): Archaea > Thermoproteota > Bathyarchaeia > TCS64 > TCS64 > B46-G15. The sequence goes on along the minus strand of QMXQ01000169.1, from coordinate 1,592 downwards.
GGCAGTGCTTCCGCGAGGTCGCCGAGCAGCTCGGCTTCAAGAAGTATAGGTGAAGGGAGATGGACCCGCTGACGAACGCGCTGAACACCATCATGACCAACGAGGAGCGGCACAAGAAGGAGTGCATCATCTGCCCCGCGTCGAACCTGGTCGGAAGGGTGCTCCGCATCATCCAGTCCCGAGGCTACATAGGGGAGATCGAGTTCATAGACGACGGCAGGACCGGCAAGTTCCGCGTCCAGCTCTTCGGCCGCATAAACGAGTGCCGGGCGGTGAAGCCCCGATACTCGATAAAGGTAAAGGACTTGGAGAAGTGGGAGAAGAGGTTCCTCCCCGGGCGCAACCTCGGCCTCCTCATACTGACAACCCCGAAGGGGGTCATGACCCATGAGGCCGCCAGGGAGCAGAACCTGGGCGGGAGGATCCTCGCCTACGTCTATTAGGTGATGAGGGATGGCCGTCTCCATCGTCGAGAGCGTTGTCGACATCCCCGAGGGAGTGACCGTGAGGCTCGAGGGGAAGAAGGTGACGGTGGCGGGCGGGAAGGGCGAGCTGGTCCGGGACTTCAGCCACGCGAAGGTGAAGCTGACGCTGGAGGGGGACAAGCTCAGGGTCTGGGCCGTGAACCCGAGGAAGAGGGAGGCGTCCCTGGTGAACACCCTCGCCACCCACGTGAGGAACATGATCAAGGGGGTGACCCAGGGCTTCACCTACAAGCTTAAGATCGTCTTCGTCCACTTCCCCACCACCATCCGCATCCAGGACAGGAAGGTGATCATCCAGAACTTCCTCGGCGAGAGGAGGCCGAGGGAGGCGGCCATCGTCGGCGACGTCAAGGTCTCGGTCCAGGGCGACGACATCATCGTCGAGGGCATCGACATCGAGGAGGTGGGGCAGACGGCCGCCAACATCCAGCAGGCGACCAGGATCAGGCGGAAGGACCTCCGGAAGTTCCTCGACGGCATCTACGTCTACAGCAAGGAGTGAGGGAGAAGGGTTGAGCAGCACCGTTGAGCGGCGGCGAAAGCTACTGAAGGTCAAGAAGAAGATCGACGGCAGGAGGCCCAAGTTCGTCAAGCCCGAGTCGTGGCGATACGTCCGCGTCCACCCGAGCTGGCGCAGGCCCCGGGGGCTGGACAACAGGGTCCGGAGGCGGAAGAAGGGGTGGCCCGCCTCCCCCAAAGCCGGATACGGGTCGCCCAAGGCCGTCCGGGGCATCCACCCCTCGGGCATGGAGGAGGTGTTCGTGTACAACGTCGGCGACCTCGCCATCATCGACCCCGAGACGCAGGTCGCCCGCATCGGCGGGTCGGTCGGCGGGCGGAAGAGGATCGCCATCGTCGAGGAGGCCCTCAAGCGGGGGATAAAGGTCCTCAACCCGGGTAAGGGCAGGGCCGTCATGGAGGCCGGGGAGACGGAGGGCGAAGAGGAGGAGGAGACATGAGCCTCAAGAGCCAGAGGCGGCTGGCAGCCTCGATCCTCAATGTCGGCGTCAACAGGGTGTGGATCGACCCCGAGAGGATAGAGGACGTCGACGTAGCCATAACCCGGGAGGAGATAAAGAAGCTCATCCACGAGGGCGTCATAAAGGC
>QMXQ01000168.1 GCA_003662205.1 Candidatus Bathyarchaeota archaeon | reverse complement strand
GAGATCATCTTCGGCAACCGGAGCTGGCTCTTCTCAAGCTCCTGCCCCTCGAAGGCGGGGCCCGAGGCGCAGGAGCTTGAGAAGAGCCAGCTCCGGTTGCCGAAGATGATCTCGCCGTTCGTCCCCAGGTCCACCATCAGCGATATCTCGTCCGACTCGTGCATGCCGGAGGCGATGACGTCGCCGATGGCGTCGCCGCCGAGGAACCGGCTCACGTTGGGAAGGCAGTAAACGTACGCCTCGGGGTTGGTGTCCAGCCCCAGCGTCTTCGCCTTCCTTATGATGGGGTCCCGGGAGACCTCGACGTTCGCCATCTCCAGGTAGGAGGGGTCCAGCCCGGCGAGGAGGTGGTTCATCACCGTGTTCCCCCCGGCGCAGACGTCGGTTATGTCCTCGGCGTTCACCCCCGTCTCCGATGTCAGCTGGGCTATGACGTTGTTGATGCTCTGGACGACGGCGCGCTGGAGCTTCTCCAGCCCCTCCTTCTCCCTGGCGAAGGCGATCCTTGTGACGAGCTCCTCGCCGTAGGTGATCTGCCTGTTCATGTCGGACGCCCGCCCGAGGATCTCGCCCGTGTTGAGGTCGGCGAGGAGCGCTACGATGGTGGTGGTGCCGATGTCCACCGCGAGGCCGTAGTTGAAGCCCGTCCGGTCGCCCGGCTCCACGTCGATGATCTCGGGGAAGCCGCCGGTCCTCGTCAGGGTCGCCGTCACGGGATCCCCCGTGATCATCTGCAGCTTGCCGTAGACGTCCTCGTCCACCCTGGGCTGGAGGCCCGAGTAGCCAGTGAGCTTGATCCGCCTGTGAGGTATCAGCAGGGAGATGTCCCTGAAGGGCGAGACCTCGGTCAGGTACTTCCTGGAGCTCGGGTCGAGCTCGTCGATCTTCAGCTCAGCGCTGAGCAGGATCTTCGGGCTCTCGATCCTGCTCTCCGCGGGGATGGTGAAGACGCAGTCGCCCAGGAGCCTCACCATGCAGGCGAGGTGGTACCCCTCCTTCAGCTCCTGGGGGGAGAGGAGCTTGTCCGGCTCCGTGTCGATCTTCTCGATCTCGCCGCGCTCCAGGATCACCTTACATTTGCCGCATTTGCCCTTGCCGCCGCAGATGCTCTCGATCCTGATGCCGGCCTCCCTCAGCACGTCGAGGAGGACCGCCCCCCTCTCTGCCTCAACCTCCCGATTGAGCGGGTTGAGCAGAACCTTGATGGTCAAGTACGCATCATTTTCAGAGGGCGTTATGAAGTTAAAAACGATTCGAAAAAGGCGGCGGGCTACCCGCCAAAAGTCCTCCGGATGCTCTCCGAGTACGGCGGTCTCAGGACTCCCTTCTCGGTGATGACTCCGGTGACGTACCTGGCCGGGGTGACGTCGAAGGCGGGGTTCCTGGCGGGCGTCCCCCTGGCGGCTATGAGGACCCTGGAGGGGGCGCCGTCCTCGCCGACGCCCCACATCCCCAGCACCTCCTCGGCGTCGCGCTCCTCGATCTCGATCTCGTCACCCGTCCCGCATCCTAGGTCGAAGGTCATCCGGGGGGCCGCGACGTAGAAGGGGATGCCGTTCTCGCGGGCGAGGACCGCCTTCTCGTAGGTCCCGATCTTGTTGGCGACGTCGCCGTTCGCGGCGATCCTGTCCGCGCCCACGATGACCATGTCGACCTCGCCTCGGCTCATGAAGTAGCCGGCGGCGTTGTCGACGATGACGGCATAGGGGATACCCTCCTGCTGGAGCTCCCACGCCGTCAGCCTCGCCCCCTGGCAGCGGGGCCGGGTCTCGTCCACGTAGACGAACACCTTCTTCCCCTGCCTGTGGGCGAACCTTATGGGACTGAGGGCCGTGCCGTAGTCGATGAAGGCGAGGGCGCCCGCGTTGCAGTGGGTCAGCACCCTGAAGCCGTCGCCGATGAGGGCAGCGCCGTACTCCCCGATCCTTCTGGAGGCCGCGAGGTCCTCCTCCGCGACGGCGTCGGCCTCGGAGACGACCCTGCGGACGCGCTCCTGGACGGGGCCGGAGGCGGCCCTCAGGCATCGGTCGATGGCGTGGAACAGGTTGACGGCGGTGGGCCTCGTCCGCCTCAGCCGTTCCGCCGCCGTCTCCAGGTACCCCTCGAACTCCTCCGGCTTGAGGTGTTCGGCCTCCATGGCGGCCTGGGCCATGCCGTATGCGCCTGCGACGCCTATGGCCCCGGCGCCCCTCAGCACCATATTCCTGATGGCGTCCGCCGTCTCCGCGTGGTGGTTTGTGGCGGTGATCTCGAACTTGTGGGGGAGCTTCCTCTGGTCGATCATCCAGACGGTCCGCCCCTCCCTCCAGAGGGTCCGGACCTCGCGGGTCTCCTCCCCGATCTTGACTCTCATCGGTTCAACCCCTGGGATTCCGTGATCATCTACCCGTTCACTACGGCATTATAAAATATCGTCGTCAACCTCTCAGAGGGGAACCTACTTGAGGACCTTTCCCGTCTTTCTGTACCAGAGGTATAGGTCCATCTTGCCGAGGGGCATCCCCAGCCTATCCGCCATCCTCCCGAGGACGCGCTCGTACTCCAGGTAGCGGCGCTTCGTCAGCCCCTTCCCGCCGCTGTCGGGTATGAGGCCGTGCTCCCTCAGGTTCGACAGGATGTGCCGGTCGAGGATGGCGACGTCGAGGTACCCCACGTTCCGGAGGAAGTGGCTCGCCTCCTTCCAGCCCAGCCCTTTCACGTCACCCACCAGCCACTCCCGGGCCTCGGGGGAGGCCCCGAACCCCGTGATGGTTGCCTTCAGGGTGGGGGCGAGCCTCCTCGCGGCGACGATGTAGTCGGCCCGCCTGCCGGCGAACCTGTGCCCCTGCTCCCTCAGGGTCTCCGCCACCTCCTCCGCGCTTCCGTCGAGGATGGCGCCCCGCTCCTGGAGGGCGTCCACGCAGCGCTGCCCCATCTCGGCGCTGGAGTAGGCCGTGAGGAGGCAGTAGACGAGCTCGACGAACCAGGCGAAGGAGTCTTTTTTGCTCATCTCCATGAACTCGGCTATCTGCTCCTCCACCAGCCGCCGGACGTGGGGGTCGCTCTCCAGCCTCCTCACCTCCTCGGCCAGCGCCTCGATGCCCTCCAACGCGCTTCGCTGGGTTCTATGGCTGATGGGAAAATTTAAGGCCTTAGTCGGGTGAAAGTTAGTCTCATCTCGGATCAGGATTCTTCAAAAGGGAGAGCCGCGCTATTATTGAAGGGAGGACCGTCCTTGGCGCCGTTCATGGAGGACCTGTACCTGGAGTTCGAGAACATGCCCGTCCGGCTCGTGGCGGCGAGGAAGATCCCGCGCATGGAGACCGCCGGCATCACCATCGAGGAGACCGAGGCGAACAGGGAGCTCACGGTGAACCTGTGGATCGCGTGGGAGCTGGTCGAGGCG
>QMXQ01000167.1 GCA_003662205.1 Candidatus Bathyarchaeota archaeon | reverse complement strand
GGAGGACACCATGCTCTTCACCGACCAGCGCGGGGAACCCTACCTCCGGGCGCCGATGAGCGAGGTCTACGAGACCATGAGGCTCAGGAGCAAGAAGGTTCGGGCGTGGCTGGCGGGGCTGCTCTGGAGGGCCGAGGAGAAGGCCCCCAACTCAGAGGCGCTGGCCTCGGCGCTCAACGTCCTCGAAGCCCAGGCATACGACGGCCCCGTCATCCACCTCTACAACAGGGTCGCCCCCGACGACCTCGGCGGCATCTACATCGACATGGCCGACCCAGCCTGGCGCGCCATCCACGTCACCCGCGACGGCTGGAGCATCACGGACCACCCGCCAGTCCTCTTCCGCCGCTACTCGCATCAGAAGCCGCTCCCGGAGCCGAAGCCCGGCGGAGACCCCTGGGGGCTGCTGAGCTTCACCCACATCGAGGAGCCGGGCGACAGGCTCCTCTACGTCGTCACCGTCATCAGCTACCTCATCCCCGGCATACCACACCCCATCATCGTCCTGCACGGACCCCAGGGCGCGGGGAAGACGTGGACGCTCAGGGCTGCGAGGGCGGTCATCGATCCCAGCGTCCTCGACCTTCTGACGCTTCCGCGGCAGCAGCGCGAGCTGGTGCAGAACCTGGACCACCACTACTGCGCCTTCTACGACAACGTGGGGCCGATCCCGGAGTGGATCAGCAACGTCCTCTGCAGGGCCGTCACCGGGACGGGTGTCTCGAAGCGGCAGCTCTACACCGACGATGAGGACGTGATATACGAGTATCGCCGATGCTGCGGCCTCACGGACATCAACATCGCCGCCGAGCGGGGAGACCTTCTCGACCGGAGCATCCTCATCGGTCTCGAACACCTGCCGGAGCGGAAGAGGAAGACGGAGAGCGAGCTCTACGCCATGCTGGAGGAGAAGGCCCCCGGCATCCTCGGAGGCATCCTCGACACGCTGGTCAAAGCCCTGCGCATCTACCCCACCATAGAGCTGTCCGGCCTCTTCAGGATGGCCGACTACACGAAGTGGGGCTGCGCCATCGCGGAGGCCCTCGGCGTCGGCAGAGACGAGTTCCTACGGGCATACGGGGAGAACATCGCCCGGCAGAGCATCGAGGCGGTGAGGGCGTCACCCGTCGCCGACGTGCTCCTCAAATTCATGGAGACAAAGACCAGCGGCACCTGGAGCGGAACCGCGTCGCAGCTCTACTCGGAGCTGGTGGAGGTGGCGGCGGAGATGAAGGTCAGCACCCGTCAGAAGGCGTGGCCGAAGAAGCCCCACACCCTCATGCGGAGGCTGAACGAGCTGGCCCCCAGCCTACCCGCCGTCGGCTACCAGATCGAGAAGGGGCGCACCAAAGACCGATCGAGAACCAGAATAATCACCATAAAAAGCGTCAATAGCGTCCACGGCCTCGCCGCCTTCCTGCAGGGCGACGACGAGGTGACACCCCGAAAAACTCCTACAAGTAGTGTCCAAACCGTCCAAAGCGTCCAAAAGCGTCCGAACCAAGGACAGGTGGACGCTTCGGACGGTGTTTCAGGCGAAGATTCTGCCATCAGAAGCGAGGGTGCCGTGGATGATGTGGACGCTTTGGACGCTAAGGACGCTTCGGACAGTATTCGCAAAAGTTTTTCGGGCTATGAACCCCGCCAGCTCCCCAGCCTCAAAGACGCGACGCAGGCCCTCCTCACAGAGTTCAGGAAAGTCCCCGGCGGCTTCGCCACGACAGACTACCTCGCCTCCTTGATAGAGTGGCCCCCGGACTATACGGAGCGCGTCCTGCTGATCCTGAAGCGGGACCGCCGCGTCTTCATGACACCCGACGGACTCTGGAGGTTGACGAAATGAAAAATGGCTATAGGTGGTGAAGATGGGTCGCTTCTTCCCATACCTCGGTGGAAAAACCGCGCTGATACCCCGCCTACTTAAACTGATTCCAGCACACGACATCTACGTCGAGGTATTCGGTGGAAGCGCCGAGCTACTCTTCGCCAAGCCCCGAAGCCGAACAGAGGTCTACAACGACATCAACGGCGACCTCGTCAACCTCTTCATGGTCACCCGGGACCACGTCGACGCTCTCATGGAACGCCTGGATTGGCTCCTCCAGAGCCGTGAGATTCACGAAACGTGGAAAAGGGAGCTTAAGGCGGGCCGTGTTCCGATGGACCCCATCGAACGCGCCGCCCGCTACTACTATATCCTCTGCACCCAGTTCGCCGGCAAGATGTGGGGCGGATGGGCATACGCAAAAATAGGCCGCCGCTACTGGGGCGACTACCGGGTCAAAAGGCTCCGAGGGATACACCGCCGACTGCAAGGCGTCCACATAGAGCACAGCGACTTCAGAAAAATACTTGACACATGGGACTCGCCCAACACCTTCTTCTTCCTCGACCCGCCCTACCTCGACACCACGGGCTACGGGCACGACTTCACCCAGAAGGACCACGAAGACCTCGCCGACAAACTCAGCAGGGTTGAAGGAAAATGGCTTCTCACCGTAGGCGACCACCACCTAATGCATCGGTTATACGCTTCCTACCTAATCGAGAAGGCACAGGTCACCCTTGCATCTGAGAAGGTGGAGGCGGGCAGAGACAGAAAGGGATTCTGCAACCTCATCATCAGAAACTACGAGTTGAACGACCCCGCGCAAACCGTTCTCGGCTATTACCTCTTGGAGGCTACCTCCGAACCGAGAACACGGGAGGATGACCCATGACCCTTCAGAGGCCCTCCTTCAGCTACCGTGAGGTCACCGCCTTCTGGACCCGCAGCCGACACCGACTCTGGCACAAAGCCTACTCAGTCTGGGTCAGCCCCGACCACCGCCTCATCGCCTACCTCAACGACGCCCTCCAGCGGGTCGCCATAGTCTGGGACACCAGGGCCGGGCGCCGGGTCCACGTGGACCGTGAGGCCCTCTACGACCTCTTCAGAGTCCTCGGAGGATGGATATGACGGCGAAGGTCTCCCTCTCCACCCACATACTCCTCGAAATCAAGGCCGACCTGGCTGATGGCTTCAGAGACCTTCAGAAGATTCTCAGCAGGCTCAGCCGATACGGCTGCGAGATATGGGATGAACACTACCGCCGGGAGCCCAACCGACGCGGGGAGTGGGCCTACCGGAGCGCCGTGATCCTCTGCTGGGTTCCAAGGGAGAACTACCAGCCGCTGGCCACCTCGCTGGGGAAGCTGGACACGGTTCACGCAGTTTCAATAAAAACAATCGCTTATTTTTAAGCACTCACATCACGACCCTTCTCGGTCCCCTGTGACGGGCGGGCAGGCCCCGCGACGCGAGGCTCAGAGGCCCGGCGGGAGCGCCGCCGACCCGGAGTGGACCCGGAACCCCCGTTGGATGCGGGGCCTCACGCAAGCGACCCCG
>QMXQ01000166.1 GCA_003662205.1 Candidatus Bathyarchaeota archaeon | reverse complement strand
TTGTAGAGGCGGACCACGCCGCCGTAGGTCGACGTGAAGTAGATGGCCTCGGCGTCCCCTGACCATTGGGGGTTCGGGTTCGGGGAGGAGACCCTGACATCGCAGCTCAGCTTGTTCCCTATGTCCTGGTCGAAGGCCCGCGTCAGGTTCCGCGACTCCCCGCCCTCCACCGGCACGACCCAGACGTCCTGGTTGGTCGCGAGGCCCCGTCTGAAGTCGTGGCCGATGTAGGCGATGGCGTCGCCTCGGGGCGAGGGTCTGAGGGCGGTGATGGTCCTGGGGCCGTCCGTCAGTCTCCGGGGGTCGCCGCCCCGCGCGTCCACAGCGTAGAGGTATTTGGCGGGGGTCAGGTCCGCGTCGGCGTCGAGGTTGCTCACGAAGACGATGCTTCGACCGTCTCTCAGCCACTCGGCCGCGTCGACGTCGAACTCGCCGCGGGTGACCTGCCTCGGCTTCCCGCCTTTGGCGCGGACGGTGAAGAGGTGCTTCCGCCTGCCGTCGAAGAAGCCCACGCCGTTGAAACGGTATCGGATGCGCCTGATGACCTTGACGTCGCCCTCCGCCTTCCCCTCCCTGAACGCGGAGATGAACAGGATGCGCCTGCCGTCCGGCGACCACCGGGGAGCCTCGACGCCCCCCTCCAGGTCCGTGAGCTGCCTCGCCTCACCCCCCTCCAGAGGGATCACGTAGAGCTGGGGCTTCTGCTTCTCCTTCTCCCGCCCGGGCGGGACGGAGGTGAAGAGGAGGCTGCCGCCGTCGGGCGACCACCGCGGGTTCTTGTCCTTCCCTCGCCCCGAGGTGAACTGGGCTGTCCGGCCCGTCCCGAGATCCGCCAGCCAGATGTCGCTCACGTACTCGTCCTTATCGTAGTCGATGACGGTGTGAACGAAGGCGACGCGGCTCCCGTCCGGCGATATCTGCGGGTCCGAGACCATCCGTATCCGCATCAGGTCCCTGACCTCGACGTTCCTCTTCCTCGCCATGAGGATCTCCAAAGCCCCATTTGTCCCGGGGACCTTAAAAAGGTCGAGGCTCCCGCCGCGGGCGGCCGCGCCTTTTTTCAATAATATTTGAAATGTATATAAGCTGCGGAGGGGTAATAGTAGATGATGAGGGTTCTGGCCAGCCGGACGTCGATACTGGAGGAGATCCTTGACATCGACGTTGAGATCGAGCGGATCAGGCGGAACCCCACCTACAGGAAGATCGTTAAGAACCTCAGGCGCCTGCGGAGGATGGGCATCGGCAACCCGGTCATGACAATACCCTCGCCGGACGACTTCAGCCGGAACCTAAAGGTGCGGAGGCACTCGAAGAAGATCAAGGAGGTCCTGCGGAGATACGATGAGCGACGCCTCGAATATGAGGAGAAGATCGAGGCGCTCAACACCCGCAGGAAGGGGCTTGAAAAAAAGCTCTTCGACTGAGCCCCTGCGAACGGGGATCGGATACAGGTCGGCGGGCATCGGAAGCAGGACGGAAGATCGTTTTTGGACGTCCCGCATGAGCCCTGAGGCCTTTCGAGGGGGATCCAAATACCAGTGTTTTTAAGTCACGACCCTGCTCATGTGTTCAGGATTCGAGTAACATGGGTAAAAAGCTGGTCAGAAGCGAGGAGGACATCAGGAGGCGGATGATCCTTCCCCAGGCGAACGATGTCCTGGGCATCGTGACCAAGAATCTGGGCTACACCCGGATGAGGGTGACCTGCCAGGACGGGTTCAAGCGCCTGTGCAGGATCAGGGGGAAGATGAAGAAGCGTAACTGGGTGAGGGAGGGCGACATCGTCCTCGTCTCCCCGTGGGACTTCCAGTCCGAGCAGCGAGGGGACATCATCTTCAGGTACACCAAGAACCAGACGTACTGGCTCAGGGAGAAGGGGATCCTGAAGATAGGGTGACTGTGGATTCGCTGCTCGGGGCGTGGACTTATTGGGAGGTGGAGAGGTGTTGAGGGGTAAACTCGATAAATGGTTTGACGATAAAGGGTACGGCTTTATACGGGCCGACGACGGCAAGAGGCTCTTCGTCCACAACTGGGATATATACGGCACGGAGACCATCCGCGAGAGGCAGAGGATGGAGTTCAAGGTTAAGGAGACCGAGAAAGGGCTGAGGGCCGTGTTCGTCAAGATCGTCGAATAGGACGACCCGATCGGCCGCGGGGTTCCGGCTTCTAATGCGCCGCGGCGCTCCAATTCATCTGGCATCCCGGGTCTCGCAACAGATAAAGGCGGAGAGAGGCGTAGTTACCGCGGTGATGATTTGGCTTCGCTTAAGGTTGACTTTCCCCTGATCCTCGTCAACCTGAAGACCTACAGGGAGGCGACGGGAGAGAAGGCGGTCAAGCTGGCGGTCGTCGCGGAGGAGGTCTCGAAGCGGACCGGCGTATCCATCGCCGTCGCACCCCAGGCCATAGACCTCCGCATGGTCGTCGAGGCGACCGAGGCGCCGGTCTTCGCCCAGCACATCGACCCCGTCGGATACGGCAAATACACGGGCCACGTGCTCCCCGAGGCCGTCGCCGACGCCGGGTGCGCGGGCACCCTCATCAGCCACTCAGAGCGGAGGCTCAAGCTCGACGCAATCGAGGCGACGGTGAAGAGGGCGAAGGAGGTGAGCCTCCTCCCCGTTGTCTGCGTCGACACCCCGGAGAGGGGGCGTGCCGTGGCGCCTTTCGGGCCGGACGCCGTCGCCATCGAGCCGCCGGAGCTGATAGGGACCGGGATACCCGTCTCCAAGGCCAGGCCCGAGGTCGTTTCCGGCGCCGTGGAGGCCGTGAAGGCGATCGACCCGAGGGTCAAAGTCCTCTGCGGCGCGGGCATAACCAGCGGCGAGGACGTGGCCGCCGCCATGAAGCTGGGCGCCGAGGGGGTCCTCGTCGCCAGCGGCGTCGTCAAGGCGGAGGACCCCTACGGGGTGCTCATGGACCTGGCCAAGGCGATGCGCCGGTGACGGCGCTCAGCCGAGGGACGCGACGACCTCCGCCACGAGCCGCTTATGTTTCTCGACGAGGCGGGCGACCCGATCCGGGCTCTCGGCCTCGGCGTAGAGCCTGAAGACAGGCTCCGTCCCGCTGGGCCTGATGAGGATCCAGCTCCCGTCGCTGTACCAGAGCTTCAGGCCGTCGATGGTCTCCACCCGGGAGGCCTCCACCGCCCCGCGGAGGGCCTCCAGCACCCTCTGTTTCAGGCTCTCGGGGCAGGAGACCTTCTCCTTCATCTGCGCGTACCGGGGCAGCTCGCCGAGGAGCTCCGAGAGGGGACGGCCCTCCTTAGCCATGATCTCAAGCACGAGGGCCATCGTCATCGCCCCGTCCCTGACCGGCTGGTGGGGGCCGTAGAAGACGCCGCCGTTCTCCTCGCCGCCGAGCCTGATCCCCTTCTCCATCATG
>QMXQ01000165.1 GCA_003662205.1 Candidatus Bathyarchaeota archaeon | reverse complement strand
TCCTGAGGCTGCAGCCCTTGGCGATGAGGTGGCCGAGGGGGCGGTGGGTGCTCCCGATCTGGTCCCCCGGCCCCAGGTGGGCGCACACCCCCGCGGCGACGGCCTCCTGCCCCGTGTAGAAGCCGAAGCGGGCAGGTATCGCCCCCTCCCTGACGAGGTCGCGCGCCGCGTTCTCGAAGAGCCTGATGCGGATCATGGTGCGGTAGAGACCCAGCAGCCGTTCGCGCTCCATCTCGCCGCTCAACATGGGAGAAGATTCGGCGCCGGACCGATTTAGGGCTTGCCATACCCGAAGCGCTACACGGTGCCAAAAACTCGGGGGCGGGAATCCCTCGGTGATCCCATCAGCCGCGTGGACTCATCTCCAGCTCTATCTGGAGCCGCTTCCAACTGGGTTTCACGCCCTTTAGGGAGGATACCGCGCCCATGAGGATGTTGGCGAGGAACCTCTGTGTGAACTCGTTCAGCTCGACCTCCGCGCCATCTACAGTCAACCTGGTTCGCAACCTGTTCACCGTGCGTCTAGTAGCGCCACAGAAGAAAAAGATTAGCCGACAGGAAGCCTCGGCGATTTAATCGAAATCTTTTATGCCGATGCGGGCGCAAGGAAGTATCGAGATGCTATGGTGAAGCGTGAGGTCGTCTACTTCGAGGAGTCGAGCCCCGAGAACACCGATGAGACCATCGAGGCGGCGAAGAAGGCCGTCGAGGCCCTCGGCCTCAAGTACGTTGTGGTCGCCACGGGCACGGGGGCCACGGGCGTCAAGATCGCCGAGGCCTTCCGGGGAACGGAGGTGAAGGTGGTGGCGGTCACCGAGTACGCGGGCGCCGTGGAGCTGAAGGAGGAGAACGTCAAGCGGATCAGGGAACTGGGGGGCGAGGTCGTCACCAGCATGCACGCCCTGTACGGCGTCGAGGACTCCCTCTCCAAGCTCTACCCCGGCTATGCCTCGGCGAACGCCCTCATCAAGGAGACCCTGAGGAGGTTCTCCCAGGGGACGAAGGTGGCCGCCGAGATCGTGATGATGGCGACAGACGCCGGCGCCATCCCCGAGGGGATCGATGTGGTCGCCCTCGCCGGCACGGGAGGAGGCTGCGACACCGCCTACGTCATCAAGTCCTGCCACGCCAGCATGTTCTTAGACAAGGAGAAGGGGATGGAGTTCAGGGAGCTCATCGCCCTTCCACGGAAGAAGAAGTTCTGGTAGCCCACCTCTTATTTTCAATGACCCGACAACCGGATCACCTGCCCTACATTTATCAAGTAGTGCCTGTCTATTTCTTTGATTTCAGCGATGCTAGGCTTGAATAGAAATCTCTCTATGCTGTTCATTCTCAATTTGGCGGTAGGCTTATCCTCCCAGCTCGTGCAGCCGCTTTTTCCCCTCTATCTTGAGAGCCTCGGCGCCTCTGAGGTGGAGATCGGCCTCGTGTTCGCGCTTTCGAGCATCGGGGCCACGGCCCTCATGCTCCCCAGCGGCGTGCTTATCGATCGCGTGGGAAAAAAGCGCCTGCTGCTGATCAGCGTCTTCCTCGCCGCAGTCCCTCCCGTCTTCATCTCCCTGATCCACGACTGGAGGATGCTGACCCCCTTTTTCATGGTCTTCAGCGCCTCTTTCGCCTTTTTCGTCCCCGCGAGGATGGCGCTCATCGCCGAGAGCGCCGCGCCGGAGGCCCAAGCCAGCCTCTTCGGCCTTATGAACATCGCCTGGCCTCTAGGGGGCATCGTCGGCCCCATGATCAGCGGCTACATCGTTGAAAGGTTCGGATGGTATGTCATCTTCCTTCTCTCGGCGGCGATCAACGCCGTCAGCCTCATCCCAACTTACATGATCAAAGAGAGGACTAACATGACGTCATCTACCGAGAGCAGGCGTGCCTCCCCTTGGAACCGACGTTACATCGCTGTAATGATCCTGTTCTTCTCATTCCATCTCGTGATGACAACGGGGGTCGGCGGCGTGAACATGATCCTCCCCCTCTTCCTCGAAGACTGTTTCCAGCTCCCCTATTCTCTCATAGGGCTCTTCTTCACAAGCTCTAACGTGGTGATCCTACTGACCCAGATACCAAGCGGGCGCCTCGCCGACAGATACGGACGGAAGAAGCTGATACTCGCATGCATAGCCCCAATGCCCCTGCTGTTCGGCATCTGGCCGTTTATCAACAGCTGGTGGACCCTCCTGGTCATCTACGCCGTATCGACCGGGCTGTGGAGCATGACCTGGCCCGCCACCCTTGCACTACTATCAAACTCGGTGCCGGAGGAGATGAGAGGCACGGCCTTCGGCATACGGATGACCGGCGTCAGGCTCGGCTTCACCATAGGTCCCATCATAGCTGGAACCCTCTACAGCGGCTACGGACTCGGGGCGCCTTTCCTATCCGCCTCCCTATTCAACCTCATAGGCATTCCTATAGCGCTCATGTTAAAAGAGAGCCGTAAAGAAAGTCGAGGGTAGCCTTCGGCTATAAATCGTCGCATCTCGCCAAAAAGGGAGTTTTTCAGAGATTGACCTGTGAAACCTCTCCCTTCCGCCCTATACGAATCATTTAAATTTCAGACGTATTGATACATAACAGCCGATTTGAAACAAGGTGCTTGCAGATGCCGAGGGTGCGGTTCCCCAAGCGGGGCTCTAGGGCGTTCTCTCCGAGGAAGCGAGCGAAGAGCATCTCAGGCAGGATAGACTACTGGCCCGAGGTCGCTGAGGGACCTCAACTCCTCGGCTTCGCCGGCTACAAGGCCGGGATGACCCACGTCTTCCTTATCGAGGATCGGGAGCGGTCCCCCGACTACAAGAAGGAGGTGAGGAACGCCGCGACGGTGATCGAGGCCCCGCCGATGCTCGTTTGCGCCGTCAGGGCGTACGTGAAGACGAGCGAGGGGCTGAAGGTCCTCACTGAGGCCTGGATGGAGAACCCGCCGGCGGACCTGCGGCGGAGGGTCAAGCCCCTCACCCCGTCCGCGCCCGAGGAGGCGCTTGGGCTGATGGCAGCCAAGCTCGAAAGGGTGGCGGAGTTCAGGGTCATCGCGGCGACCCAGCCGCGGCTCGCATCCGTCCCGAAGAAGAAGCCGGAGCTCATGGAGATCAAGATAGGGGGCGGCACCAAGGAGGAGCAGCTCAGCTACGCGAGGGAGCTCCTCGGCAAGACCGTCAAGGTCTCCGACATCTTCAAGCCCGGCGAGGCCATAGACGTCATCGGCGTCACCAAGGGGAAGGGCTTCCAGGGGCCGGTGAAGCGCTGGGGGATCAGGATACTGCAGCATAAGGCGAGGAAGACGAAGCGGGGAGTCGCCTCCATCGGGCCGTGGCACCCCGCGAGGGTGATGCCCGGCGTCCCAAGGGCCGGCCAGATGGGCTTTCACCAGAGGACCGAGTTCAACAAGCGCATCCTCCT
>QMXQ01000164.1 GCA_003662205.1 Candidatus Bathyarchaeota archaeon | reverse complement strand
CTCTCGTAGATCTCCTGCCTGCCCATCTTCTTCCTCGCGATGCCCTGCTCTCTGGCCTTCATCCCCCTCGCCGTCGCCTGCCGCGGGTAGATCTCCCACTCGTCCATGGAGGGGATGATATACTCCTCCGACAACCCCTTGTCCTCGGCGTACCTCGCCAGCTCGTTGGCTGAGGCGATGCACATCTCGTCGGTGATGGTCTTCGCTCTCACGTCGAGGGCGCCCCTGAAGATGGCGGGGAAGACGAGGCTGTTGTTCACCTGGTTCGGGAAGTCGGAGCGGCCCGTGGCGATGACCCTGGCGCCCGCCTCCTTCGCCTCCCAGGGCCAGATCTCGGGTATCGGGTTGGCGCAGGCGAAGACGATGGCGTCGTCGGCCATGCCGGCGACGTCCTCCTTGGTGATGGTCCCCGGGCCGGGCTTAGATGCCGCGATAACGATGTCGCTCCCCTCCATCGCCTCCCTGTTGCCGCCCTCGCGCCCGTCAGGGTTGGTCTTCAGGGCCAGCTCCCACTTGTAGGTCCCTTTCAGGTCCTCGCGGCTCTGGGTGAGGATGCCCCGGCTGTCGGTCATGATGACGTTCTTCGGGTTAACCCCCGCCGCCTCCAGCACGTAGAAGGTCCGGGTGTTCGCGGCGCCGCTGCCGATGATGGTGAACTGGGCTTCGCCGAGCTTCTTGCCGACCAGCTTCAGGGCGTTGATGACGCCGGCGAGGATGACGGCGGCCGTCCCCTGCTGGTCGTCGTGCCAGACGGGGATGGGCATCTCCTCCCTGAGGCGGTCCAGGATGTAGAAGCACTTGGGCTTGGAGAAGTCCTCCAGGTTGATGCCGCCGAAGCTCGGCTCGATCCACTTCACCGCCTGAATGACCTCGTCAGGGTCCTTGGTGGACAGACAGATGGGGAACGCGTCGACGCCGCCGAGGTACTTGAAGATGAGGGCCTTCCCCTCCATCACCGGCATCCCCGCCTGGCCGCCGATGTCGCCGAGGCCTAGGACCCGGGTGCCGTCGGAGACGACGGCGACGTAGTTCCACTTATTCGTCCCCTCGAAGGCCACCTCCCGGTCCTTCTCGATCTCCCGGCAGACCTGGGCGACCCCCGGCGTGTACCAGATGGAGAAGTCCTGAAGGCTGCGGATGGCGCACTTGGGCATCACCTCCACCTTGCCCCGGTAGAACGCGTGGTAGAGGGGCGCGATCTTGCTCCACCGGGACGCCTTCGCTAAAAGCTCTTCCTTGGTAACCTTTCCGCTCATAGTCCAATCTCGTTATTTAGAAAGAGACTGGGTATTTAATGATTGAGGGAGTGCGCGGGGTTACCCAACCCGCTCTCTCAGGCTCTCCCGCGTCTCGTCGTCGAGGGGCCCCTCGTCCTCGATCATGTTGTGGAAGGTCCTGAAGACCCGCTCCAGTTTCCGCCAGTCGGGGACGTAGACCCGGCTGAACCAGAGGCGGACGCTGTCTACGTCGTAGTCCTCCAGTTCCCACCGGTAGTCGTCGGCCCTCTCCTCGGAGATGACGTGCGCCGCCCCGTAGGGCCCCTCGTGCTCCGGCGCCTCCAGGAGCATGACGCCGTCCGCGCCGTAGGCGAACGCGTGGAGCAGGTGGTCGAGCTTGAGCCTGCTCAGCGACGGGAGCGGTATGATGCGGATGCTGCTGGGGTAGCTGAGCCGGGCCAGGCCGGCGAGGTCGACAGCGGTGTAGGCTACCTCCCTCTCCACGAAGGCGAGGATCTTGATCTCCGCCTCCGACGATTCGAGGACGCCCCGGATCTGGGCCTTCAGCTGGGCGTCCGTCAGCCCCTGCTGGTCGAGGGCGCCGCGGGGGCACGCGGGGATGCAGGCGCCGCACCCGGTGCAGAGGACCTCGTTGATGACGGGCTTCCCCTCGGCGAGGGTGATGGCGGACTCGGGGCAGACCTCGAGGCACTCGCTGCAGCCGTCGCAGAGGGCCGGGTCGACGAGGAAGGCCTTGTTCGGCTCGATGAGGCGCTCGCTGGAGAGGAAGTTGCCCACCTTCATCGCCGCGCCCTCCGCCTCCGCCGTCGTCGTCTGGATGTCCTTCGGCCCGACGACGACGCCCGCCGCGAAGACGCCGTCCCGCTTCGTGGCCACGGGGTCCAGCTTCGGGTGGCGCTCCAGGACGAACTGGTCCTCGTCGACGGGGACCCTGAGCATCTCGGCGAGCTTCAGCGTGTCCTCGGCGGTGACGAGGGGCGGGCAGAGGACGACGAGGTCGACGGCGTTCTCCACCATCCTGTTGATCATCATATCCTCGCCGCGGACCAGGACCCGCTCGCCCTCGGGGACGATCTCCGTCACCTTCCCCTTCACGAACATCGCCCCCTTCTCCTGCGTCGTCCGGTAGAACTCCTCGTACCGGCGGCCGGGGGCTCGGATGTCGATGTAGTGGATCCAGACGTCGACGCCCCGGTCCCGGAGGAGCTGCGCCTGCTTCAGGGCGTAGAGGCAGCAGACCCGGCTGCAGTAGGGCTTCCCGACCTCGGTGTCCCGGGAGCCGGCGCAGAGGACGTAGGCGATGCTCTTCACCTCTCTCCCCGTCTCGGGGACGATGAGGCGGCTCTGGGTGGGGCCGTTCACGTCGAGGATGCGCTCCATCTCCAGGCTGGTGATGACGTTCGGGTACCTGCCGTAGCCGTACTGGGCGAGGCTTCCGATGTCGTAGAGCTCGAAGCCGGTGGCGAGGATGATGGCGCCGACGTTGAGGTCCACCTCCCCTCCCGGGTCGTCGAGGTCGATGGCCCCCCTGGGGCAGACGCTGGCGCACTTGCCGCACCGGGTGCACGCGTCGAAGTCGATGGTGTAGACGGAGGGGACGCTCTGGGGGAAGGGGATGTAGGCCGCCTTCCGGGTGCCGAGGCCCATGTCGTGCTCGCTGGGCGCCTCGACGGGGCAGACCCGGCTGCAGGCGCCGCACCCGATGCACTTCTCGGGGTCGACGCCCCGGGGCTTGAGCCTGACCTTGACGTGGAAGTCGCCGGGGACGCCCGTGACCTCGGAGACCTCGGCGTAGGTGATGAGGTCGATGTTCCTGCTCTGGGAGACGCTCGCCATCTTCGGCGTCAGGATGCACTGGCTGCAGTCGAGGGTGGGGAAGACCTTCGGGTACTGGATCATGTGGCCGCCGATGCTCGGCCTCTTCTCCACGAGGTGGACCTTGAGGCCGTACTCCGCCAGCCTGAGGCTGGAGGTGATGCCCGCGACGCCGCCGCCGATGACAAGGACCTCGGGGACGACCCCCATCCTCCGCGCCTCCAGGGGGACCGACTCTCTCGTCCGGGCGACGGCGCCCCTGATGAGGTCGAGGGCCTTCAGCGTCGCGCCCTCGTGGTCGCCCTTGTGGACCCAGCTGCACTGCTCCCGGATGTTCACCATCTCAAGGAGCGCGGGGTTGAGGCCGGCCT
>QMXQ01000163.1 GCA_003662205.1 Candidatus Bathyarchaeota archaeon | reverse complement strand
GTATCACCATCGGCGGTGCCAAAACAGCTGAAACCAGAAAAGCACGTCTTCCTAATTTGCCGGGTTTCGCAGAAGGCCGACTCATCTTCAGCTCCTTTTCTTTGTCTCCTTTTGTTTATTCCCAAGCTGTTTTTCTCTAAGGGTGAAACTTTCGGTCCACTTTGAGGCAAACAACCCATTTTAGCAAAAACAGGCCTTTCCATGAAGGGCGCCAGGGAGAAGGAAATTCCTAAAAAATACAGTGGACAGAGTGTGTGAATATATGGCAAAATGACTTAAAGCTGTTAAATGACCCTCGTTCACCTAGGGCAGTTCCTACATAGGTCGGAAGGATGAGAAGCTGGTTGTTTCTTTTTTTCTTTACCTCTGGCGGCACAGCTCTCATACTGGAAGTCCTCTGGACAAGGATCTTAGGAAATGTTTTTGGCAACACAGTTTATGCAGCAAGTACTGTTCTCACAGCCTATATGCTGGGCTTAGCACTGGGGAGCTGGTTCTTCGGAAGAATAGCAGACAGAAGCTCACGGCCTGTTGTGCTTTATGGCTGCTTAGAATTGGGCG
Source organism: Candidatus Bathyarchaeota archaeon (assembly GCA_003662205.1). Classification (GTDB taxonomy): domain Archaea; phylum Thermoproteota; class Bathyarchaeia; order TCS64; family TCS64; genus B46-G15. The sequence goes on along the minus strand of QMXQ01000163.1, from coordinate 2,907 downwards.
TAGGCCTTTACGCTTTACTTTTCCCTTTGCTTACAGCACTGACAGGCAGCTTTTACAAATGGTTTTACGGAATGGCCCAGCCGGACTTTGCTGCTATGACGGCAGTGCGCTTCTTTCTTTCCTTGCTTTTGCTTTTACCTCCCACCACCCTCATGGGGGGTACATTGCCGGTGCTGGGAACTTTCTTAGGTGCCGCTAGAAAGGAGCCTGGAAAAGAAGTAGGCCTCCTTTACGGGATAAACACGCTGGGCGCGGTGTTGGGTTGTTTTGCTGCGGGATTCCTGCTTATTAAAAGCTTCGGGGTTACCGCTACGCTTATGATTGCCGGCCTTTTGGCTGTAAGTGTCGGGACGGGGGCGATAATTTTGGGAAGGCAGAAGACTGCCGAAAAGCCTCTGAAGAAAGTAAAAGCCCCTTCACGCTCGGAAGTCCTCGAGCCTGGGATCCTTAAGTTGGTTATTCTTTGTTTTGGGGTTACCGGTTTCTGCGCACTGGCTTACGAAGTTCTTTGGACTCGTATCCTACTTTTTGTAATGACAACCTCGGTCTATTCCTTTGCCACAATGCTTACTGCCTTTCTTGCAGGTATCGGATTGGGGAGCCTTGTTTCTGCGAACCTCCTTTTAGACAGAATAAAAAGGCCCGTTCTTGCTTTTGGAATGGTAGAGATCTTTGTGGCTCTGAGTTCATTAGCTTCTCTACCGGTTTTGGCTAAACTCAATGTAATAGACCTCTATGTTTCAACCAAACTTGCAGCTGTAGAACCACATGAAATTGTGGTTGTGCGTTTTATCGATGCGGCTTGCGTAATTCTCCTTCCTACCTTCCTTATGGGTGTGGCTTTCCCCATTATTACAAAGGCCGCGCTAAGAGACAGAAGACTTATCGGCTTGCGGATAGGGCAGCTTTATGCTTCGAACACGATCGGAGCTGTTTTAGGCTCTGCTACAGCGGGGTTTGTGCTTTTGCCTTTTTTGGGTGCTTCCGGGAGCCTTCTGGCTTTAGTTGCTGTCAACACATTTGTAGGGCTTATTTTAGTATGGTACGGGAGCGAAACGAGGACCTTGAGGAGATTGGTTTGGGCTGTTCCTCTTTCCGGTATTATCTTCTCTTCCTTTGCCCTTACGCCAAAGGATGTTTTTTACGATACCATAAACACCTATCACCACCCCTATCGGGTCATATATGTCCGGGAGCATCCTACAGGGACTGTTTCTGTGCACGATCTGCCCGGTTTAGACCGGCTTATTGCGGTGGATGGAGTCAACGTGGCCGGTACGGACTTTATGTTGAGAACAACGCAGAAGCTGCAGGGATACATACCTCTCATGCTTCATCCTAATCCCCGAAAGGTGGTTCAAATCGGGTTTGGCAGCGGTGAGACGACTCGAGTGGGACTAAGCTTCGGCGTCCCTGACTACACCGTCGTGGAGATTTGTCCTGCTGTTTTCGAGGCCGGTCCTCTCTTTGAGGAGATCAACAAAGGCTCATACCGGGAACCTCGGCTTAAAAAAGTAATAATGGATGGAAAAAACTTTGCATTTCTTTCGAAAGATAAGTTCGATATCGTTATGAACGATTCCATTTACCCCGGATCTCGCGGGAGTTCCGCCCTCTATACCGTCGATCATTTTAGAAATTGCCGCAAAAGGCTCTTGCCGGGCGGCCTTTTCTCCTGTTGGGTTCCTCTTGACCTCAGGCCTTTAGAATTCCGAATGATTCTTAGAAGTTTTATTGAAGTTTTTCCACATGCTTCGGTTTGGGTTGCAAGCAACTGTTTGAATAAGCATAGCTTGTTTTTAGGCACTCTTGAGAGATTGAAGATAGACTTCCGACACCTTCAGCGCGTAATGAATCGCCCGCAAGTAGCTAGGGATCTGGCTGAGATAGCCATGTTCAATCCGTACGATATCCTCGATTGTTTTGTTTTAGATGAAGAAGCCATAAGAAAGCTTGCTCAAGGAGTCCCACCGAATACAGACAATATGCCGAGGTTGGAGTTTAGTTGTGCCATTAGAGAACCATGGGAAATTTCCCTTCAAAAAGTGCTTTCGCTTCTTGCCAAGTATAGAACCCCAGTCAAGCCCTATGTGGTGAATGTACCGAATCCCGAAGAACTGGATAGAAGATATCGAGCAACAAATATGATCTTCCGAGCTCAAGTTGCTCAGCTTGCAGGAGTGCCCGAGGTTCGACGCAAGTACTATAGAGAAGCTTTGCGAATAAACCCGGGTGAGGTCCATGTTAAGACCTGTGAACAGGAGCTCGCCCGAGAGATTCAGCAACTAAGGACGGTAATTTCTGCTTTTCCTAACCTAACGGTGCTGAGGCTCCGCTTGGCGGAAAAGCTTTGGATTTCCGAGAACTACCGAGAAGCTGCGCAGATTTACGAAAGCCTGATTAAAAAATTTCCGCCTCCGGGAGAGATTGCTTTTATTCGACTTGCGCAGATTCTTTTTAGAGAAGGAAAGAGAAGGGAGGCTGAGGATATTCTCAAGCGGTGCCTTTACCTTTATCCCGATTCCGCAGAAGCTCACGACAAGCTTGCCGGAATTTACCATCGCATGGGGCGGAGAAAGGAAGCACTGAAGCACATAGAAAGAGCCTTGAGAATTGCTCCCCAAAATCGCCTTTATCAAAGACATAAGGAAGCGATCCTGGGCAAAACAGCAAAGGCGGAGGGGTAATCAATGGTGGAAAGAAGGCTGCAAAGGGGAGAGCTTGTCTTGCGACCGGGCTTGCTGCGCCTAAAGCGCAGAGGGGCGGGTTTTAAAAGCTCGTTTATCGATTTCGACAGAGGCATAAGAGTCGGTAGACTGGAACCGGAAGAAAGAATCACCCGCATTTTGAAGGCTCTTCTTTCTGAGCGTTTTGGAATCGGATTTATCTGTGACCGTTGGGGTAGGG
>QMXQ01000162.1 GCA_003662205.1 Candidatus Bathyarchaeota archaeon | reverse complement strand
TCACGTGGGTCATATTCCAGGTCCCATCGCCGAAGCCAACCCAACCCTTGAAGTCAAGTTGTGTTTGAGGATCGGTGAAGAGTTCGCAGGTGGATTCAAAGATGGTGGTAAGCGTGCCGGTGACATCCTGCGCCGGGGAGAGCTGGGGGACGGTTCCAGTGCAATGGATTTTGTGCTCTGCGTCGTCGTGGGTACAGGAGCTCATGTAATCCCCCGGCGTCGCGCTGACGAAGGTCACAAAGGGGCTGGGGTACTCGATGACTACTTCCACAGAAAGGGTGCGGTCAGTCTCGGCCTTCTTTACCCAGACCCATTGGATGCCAGGTCTATCGCCTGGATAGGTTCCGCTGCTGATGCTCACGCCGGAGTTGCCTACGCCGTCGGAGGTGCTCCCCGGGGAAAAGGGGACAGCCCGGAGGTGCACTTCAGTGGGAGAAGGGGGAGACGCAAGAGTGGTGTCCCCTGGCGGCAATGACGAAAGCCATATCATCACTACCAGGAAAAGGGAGATAAGCAGGGAGGGTAGGGGATAGGATTTGTTTCGGTTCATAAGGTTTACCTCCTCTCCTCGGCGCTCGGTGGCTTTGCATACCACCGTGAACAGAGGATTTGGTGGGACTCCGTCACACAAAGAGGGGAAAGGTTGTGTTTCGTTGGGCGGCGGCGAAGCCGCCGCCCAACGAAACACCTTTTTCTCTTCCTCCCCCCCACGAAGTGGGACGACATCGTTATCCATCCGGCCCTTGAAATTCCTGAAGTCCATATGGGCCATAGCCAGCAACCACGTAGGCGTGGTCACGTGGGCTACGGCCCGGAAACAGGTGCGACGCACTTCCCAGGTGCGTCGCACCTGCTTTCTCTAGACCCGAAGGGTTTAAGAAACCCTTCGGGTCTTATTCGTTATGGGCTGTAGTTTTTCAGCACCACCGGCAGGTAGAGCTGCGTCTGCGGTCCCCCTGTTAGAGTGATGACATGGGTATCGGTAAGCGAGCCGAGGATGTTCGTCGCCGTGACGACGATGGTCTTGACACCGGGGGTATCCCAGGAGAAATGAGCGATGTTGGTTGTATCACCCTTCTCCGTCACCACGCTCTTACCGTCGGTGGCCGTCCACTCGTAGCGGATGGGCGTCGTCGCCGTGGGCGGGCTGACAGTGGCGGTAAAGGCGTAGCTGACACCGGTCACTCCGCTCTGTGGCCCGGTGACAGTCAGGCTGACCATCGCGGTTGCGCTTACCACGGTGGTAGAGGCGTCAGAAGTGAGACCCGATGTCGCCGTGTTATTGCTGGCCGTTATCTCAACGGTGTTGGTCAGCACTGTGCCTACCGCCACCGTCTCTGAGGCATAAGCGTAGAGGTAGATATAGCCGTAGGAACAACCGCTTATGGCCTCGAAGTGCCATACCACCTCGTTGTCGGCAGTGACGGTGGGGGTGACCACTCCCTCCAGAGAGGCGCCGTTGAGCGTTCCCTCCCAGTAGTCGTAGGTCACGCTCATGGGCAGGGTATCGGTGATGAACACGTCCCTCGCCGCGGCCCCGCCGTCGTCATAGAAGTAGATGGAGTACATTAGGGACCCGCCGGGAACCGCCTCTGAAGGAGCGTATTTGTAGACTTGGACACGGGCCGTGGGGGTAACAGTGGTGGTGGTGTCTATATACCAGTTGTCACCGGGATTCAGTTCTGTTTCGCTGGCCGTGGCCTCGACCGTGTTGGTCAGTGTGTCGCCTATCTGCACTGTGTCCGAGATATGGAGCAGGAGGTCAATTATGATGTATCCCTCGGGCGAGATGACGTCCACGTACCATATCACCTGCCCATTCTTCACGGTTCCCGTGATGTCGGAAGCGGCGTCGTGGGAGTAGCCGAGATACCAGGAGACGGGAGTGGTGCTCAGGGGCAGGGTGTCGGTGATGACGACATCCGTCGCTGCCACGTTGCCGTAGTTGTCCACCTCAATATCGTACCTCATCTCCCCGCCCGGCCCGCTGGTGCAACAGGCAGATTTGGAGACTTTCAAATCTATCACCGGGGAGATGACGGTGGTCGTCAGAATGGCGGTGTTGTCGGTGAAATCCCATTCCTCGTCGCTGGTGGAGATCTGGACGGTGTTGGTCAACACATCGCCCACCTGGGCCGTATCCGCGATGCGCACCTGAGCATAGATGCGGCCGTACTGACCTCCCTCGACCTCACCCAGACGCCACACTACCTGGTTACCTCGCACCTCTACCGGAATCGTCTCATCCCAGAAGCTAATATAAGGATTGTTAATGTAGCCATGCCAGGAGACGAAGGAAGTGTTCGGCGGGAGGGTATCGGTGATGATGACGTCGTGGGCTGGCGCGCTGCCTTCGTTCTTGAAATAGATTCTGTACTCCATCTCCCCGCCAGGCGCTCCCTCTAAATAGCTATACAGCGTTTTTTCGAGGTGCATATCGTAGGTGGGATAGTAGACGGTGGCGGTATGGGTATAGACGTTGTTGGTGGGATCCGTGTCGGTAACGGTGGTGGAGATGCGGACGTGGTTGCACAGCACATCGCGCACCTGGGCCGTGTCGGTGACGCGCACCGTGGGGTAGATGTAGCCGTACTGACCGGCCTCCAGTGTGCCCAGATACCACGCAATCCGGTTGCCGTCCACCGTCCAGGTGATCGTCTCGTCCAGGTCAACGGCGGGATTGTAAGTATAGCCATACCAAGAGACGAAAGAGACGTTCAGCGGCAGTTCGTCGGTGATGACGACGTTCGGTGCCGACGCGTTACCGGAGTTTTCGAATTTGATTCGATACTCGATCTCGCCACCGGTGAGAGGAGCACCCGAATCCAGAGATTTGTATGCTACCTCTACATCCCGCTCCGGTGAGGCCACGGTGACAGTGTGGATATCGGTGTTATCGGAGGGGTCGGTATCGGGATCGCTGGTGGAGATACAGACAGTGTTGGTCAGCGTATCGCCCACCTGGGCCGTATCGGTGACCCGCACCGTAAGGTAGATATAGCCATATTGGCCGTCCAGCACTTCGCCCATATGCCATATCACCTGGTTATCGTGCACTTCCATGGAAATAGTGTCATACCAGTTGCTGCTGTAAGGGTAGATATAACCGAACCAGGAGACATAGGTCACACTCAGCGGCAGAGTGTCGGTGATAACGACATCGTGGGCTGTTGAGTTCCCCTGGTTTTCGAATCTGATCCCGTATTTCATCTCCCCACCAGGTGGAGCCGCTTGCCCGGACACGTATTTGTAGATGTACATATCCCGTGTGGGGGTGAGGACGGTAGTAGCGAGCGTGCGCATATTGTCGCTATCGTCGGCGTCCTCCTCGGTCATCGTTATCTGGACGGTGTTGGTCAGCACCGTGCCCGGCGGTACTGTGTCCGGGATGTGAGCTGTGACGTAGATATACTCACTCTGGCCGGGGAGGAGGGGGCCGATGGGCCACGCTATCTGGTTGCCGTGCACTGTCGGAGTTATGGTACGGCCGAGGATATCGT
>QMXQ01000161.1 GCA_003662205.1 Candidatus Bathyarchaeota archaeon | reverse complement strand
TGAGGGGTATGTGGACCACGCGCCTCTCGGGGTCTATGACGTAGACCTCGTTGGTGTCCGTGCCGAACCCTGCGTCTTTCCTCGCCACATCGTTGGCCACGACGAGGTTCATGCCCGCCGCCTTCAACCGCCCATAGGCCCGCTCTATCAGCTCCTCATCCGAGATGTTATACTCCGCCTTGAAGCCGACGAGATAGACATCCGGGTCCACCTTCTTCACCTGCTCCACGATCTTCGGCAGCGCCCTCAACTCCAGGCTCCACCGGCCCCTCTTCGAGGGCGTTTTGACCATCTCCCGATCCGCCGGCCCGAAATCGGAGGCCGCGGCCGCGAGGATGGCAATATCGTGTTTCTTCTCCTTCAGCGCTCTGACGGTGGCCTCAAGCATCTCCTCCGTCGTCTCGACCCTGACCACCTCCGCGCCCGGAGGCGGGACGGCGGTCCCGGGCCCATAGATGAGGGTGACCTGGGCGCCCCGCCTGAGGGCCGCCTCGGCGAGGGCGACGCCCATCTTCCCCGAGCTTGGGTTCGTGATGAACCTGAACGCGTCCAGGTAGGCCCTTGTGGGGCCCGCCGTGATGAGGACGCGCCGCCCCTCCAGGTCTCGCCTCACCGTGAGCCTTCTGACGACGGCGTCCACGATGTCGCCCGTCTCCGGTATCTTCGCCTTCCCCTCCTCGAACCTAGGCATGAGGACCTCGACCCCGATGGACCGAAGCCGCCGAACATTCTCCATCACCAGGGGATGCTTGTACATCGACCCGTGCATCGCGGGGGCGATGATGATGGGTATGCCGGCGCCGACGGCCGTCGTCAGGACGGTCGTCACCGGCGTGTCATCGATGGCCGCAGCCGCCTTCCCGAGGGTGTTGGCGGTGCACGGCGCCACCAGGACGAGATCGGCGCGGTCGGGATGCTCCCCCGCCAGAGTCACATGCTCGATCTCCCCCGTCAGCTCGGTGACCACGGGGTTGCCCGTCGCCCACTCCATAAGGTAGGGGTGGATGATCTTCTCCGCCATGGGCGACATAACAGCGAAGACCTCGGCGCCCCGACGCATCAGCTCCCGAGCGATCTCGGGGCTCCTCACCGCCGCCACGCTGCCGGTGATGCAGAGAACAATCTTTCGTCCCCTGAGCTCGCCGCTCTTAGACCCTATGATCTGCTTCGAGGTGTGCCTGCCGAAGGACATGCAGGACCCGCCACGATAGGGCTAATTGCGCCGTTATTAAAGCTTTTAGAATGCAAGGGCAGCCGACGGGCTGGATCGTGGAGAAGCCTAGAGGGCGCTGATCTTCTCGTCGAGCTCGTTGAGCCGCTCCTCGATCTCTTCGAGACGCTCCTCAAAACTCTCGATCTTCTCCAAGAGAACCCTGAGTTCTTCCTCAATGTCCTTGATCTTGTCCTCGAGGCCCATCTCAAGTCTCCGCGTCCTTTGTTGATCAAAGTCGATTTATAAGTTTACCTAAGCCGCCCCAGGGGCTTCAGCACCTGGTCGAAGTAGTCGGCGCCGTAGCTCAAAACGATCTGGTAGAACTGACCAGCCGTGGTCTCCACCCGCTCCAGGTTCCCGCGCACCAGGGCGGTCTCGCCCGCCTCGACCTGGAGGCGGAACTCCTCCACGTAGGAGACGACCCTCCAGAGGTCCCGCGGGTCTACGTCTCGATCAATCTCCCTCAGCTCCACGGGGTAGATGGAGGGCATGAACCCGGCCTCCTCGTCGGATAGAACCTCGACGACCGCCTCGACCCGCCCCATGTCCTCGATCCTCTCCGTCACCTCGTACTCATTCTTGATCTCGCTCCACTTCCTGACGGGCTCGAACTCGACCTTGACCGTGCGGTGGAGCTCCTCCGACTTGTGGAGGGCGTAGATCAGCTTGCGCCTCTGACTCAGTCCATACTCCTCCTTCGAGTAACGGGTGAAGTTCCAGTGGGCGGGCGGCCCGTCCACGGTCCAACCCTCAAACTCGTTCCTGAGGGCACCTTCGCTGTAGAGCTCAGCTAGGGCGGCCCTGAGCTTCTTCAGCTCTCGCTTTCCGTAGATGAGGAGGTCTATGTCGCTGTAGCGGGGGTTGTGAAAGCGGTGGGCGAGGGAGCCGAAGACGCCGAAGTCCCGTGGCCTCAGGCTGGAGGCGTCGAGGACCAGGCTCAGCACCTCCCCCGTCGCCTCTATCAGGGGGTCTCCTTCGACTTTCATCAGCTCCTGAAGTCGGCTGTCTGGGCGGACAACATCGGCTAGGTGCTCCTCTCTCACGCCGACGAAGAGACGATTAAGGGGTCTGTGGAGGATCTGGTACTGGGGGTAGCGCTCCTTGACGAACTTCAGTCCTCCATCGAAGTAGAACTTGTAGTATCTCGTCGGTCCGCCGTCCCTGACGGCGCGGGGGTTGTCTGTCTGGTAGAGTGTCTCGGGGGCGTACTCCAGGTCGCAGAAGCACGCGCCCTCGGGATGGTCGTAGCCATAGGCTCTGAATATGAGGCCCTCGGGAGTGACCGGTGCATCTCTGTCCCTGAACCGCATCTGCTATCCCGACTGGAGCTCAGGTCGCGCCCTCGCCTTTACCAGGGTATTGGCCGAGCGGCTCTGGTTTGGCGAGTTCGTCCATGTCTCATAACGCGTCGGGTCATCACCTAATAGATTTTCTTTGGTTCTTGACGCATGGAAGACGAAGAACTAAGAAGGTCTGGATGAGATCATCGAGAAGACCGTTCTCATCGGGAAGGCATAGGCCTGAATCTCTCAATCGGTGCTGCTGGTCCACTTGACCAATATGTACATGCAGATAGCCCAGCCACTTATCGCGGCGACCATAAGCAAAGCAGTATTCATTCCACTCATCCACTCACCTCCTCCCGCTCAATCTAAAAATGCCCCGCTCAAAAGAATCCATGACACTATAGAGCCCTGATAAACTCCTTCAAGGCTCCCTTTCTGTTCAAGAAACCCCTAGTAGATAGGAGCTCCGTACTTAATTAAGGTTTATATACAAATATCAGCCGTGCTTCAGGAACTCGCGTCGTTATAAGCTTGCCTATTACTTTGACGCTGTTTTTCGAACTCTTTCCAATTCTTTTAGGTACCAGTCGGTGTCCTCCTGGATCCAGTCCTTGACGTTGTAGCTGATGGGCTCCCCGGTGCTGTCGAGGATGATGACCTCCTCGATCTCGGAGTTGATGATCTTCCGCCTGCACCGTTGGCAGGGGATGGCCCGGGTGTAGTTGCCGTCGGCGTCGAACCCGGCGATGTAGAGCTTCGCCCCGATCCTGTCGGCCCTGCTGGAGTTGATGATGGCGTTCTCCTCGGCGTGGACCGCCGGGCAGAGGTCGTAGGCCCGGTCCTGGGGGAGGTTCATCTCGTTCTTTATGCAGCCGACCTCGTAGCAGTTGACGACTCCCTTCGCGGTGCCGTTGTAGCCGGTGCCGACGATGGTGTTCCCCTTCACGATGACGGCGCCGAACTTCCGCCGGAGACAGGTGGACCGGGCGGCGACGGCGAGGGCGATGTTGAGAAAATACAT
>QMXQ01000160.1 GCA_003662205.1 Candidatus Bathyarchaeota archaeon | reverse complement strand
GTATGTCTTCAGCGTGTAGACGACGATTTTCCAGTCTCGGAGGTCGCAGCGTCCGTCTCTGTTGAAATCTATCCGCGAGTAATTAGAACGCAAGTGTGTTCCGAGGAAGATGGCGAAAAGCTCGCTGAAGCCCAGCCGCCCGTCGTCGTTCAGGTCGAGATCGACCGCAGGATGATAATACGGGCTTTCCGCCGCAGCTGGTGTAGCGGCGGCGTGCACGACGCCAGTTAAAAAGATTATCAGCAGCAAGACCTGCACGAGGCGTGCGACTGAAAAGCCAGCAATAAAATAATGATACTCGCGGCGGAGGTCGCGTCGCAGCTCGTCTGGAAGTCCGCGAAGTGGCTGCGGGTGTATCAGGTTGGCGAAGGCGTGCCAGATGCCGAGGAAGAACGCGTGTACCTCCGAGGGCGACGACAGGAACTCCTCAACCACGCTCTTTTCGCCTTTCATGTCCCCCGCCTGCACAAGCGGAGCGCCGCCGAAATGCAGCGTTCGCAGAGCCTTATTCTGAATATGCGGAACACGCGGAACTCCACGCACTCTTTTAACGAGCCACAGCTCATACAGCGGCGGACGCCAGCATTCCTTATCATCGTTTAATGTTGGCAGCAGACTAAATAAAAGTTGGCTTCAGCCTCGAAGCTCTCTGCGGATGTCGAGCATTTCAGCCACGCCGCCAGTTCACGAGAACTTTCCCGCACCTTGGGCATTTTATCCTAAGAGCTTGTAGGTGAGCCAAAATTGTTTGGCGAGCACGATGCTCAAAAGCGTCGTCGTCAGCCCGTCCATCACCATCCCCTCTTTAATATCTCCTCAAGCTTCTTCTGGTGGTGCTCTTTCTGCTCGCTCGTAACTGCCGTGACTTTATCAAGCCCGTCCTTCCACCTTCTCAAAGTCCGCTCCATCTCCCAGTCTGGCACCTTCTTTATCTGATCGTAGTGTGTCTTGTGGTCTATGACCTCACCGTAGTAGAAGTCCGCAACCGCCAGCGGCTCGATGTCGGCATGTCCGAGCGTCTGGTAAGCGTAGTTGTCCTTGCCCGCAAGCCACTCAGGGAAGTCTTTTTTCAACATACGATATTGCTCAACAGCTTCCGCATAATCACGAGGCGGCTTGAGGACTTTGAGGTTCTTGCTCTTCGCATGTTCGATTTGCTTCTCAATCGCTCCGCTCTGGTATGGATTATCCCCAGTAACGACAATGAGCATCGTCGCATGTTCGGGCTTGTGGTCAAAAGCACCCCATGTCACGGCGTATTTATCGATATTCCCAAACTCAGAATGTTTGTCAAACTGATGTGCGAGACTGGGTTTAAACGGTTCGTCTTCCGTCCCTTTTCCTTCTATTTCTGCTTCAAGAGTAACAATTGCTGGCGGAATAGTTGTAAGTGGAGCAAGTAACATAGCCGACATTGGCGACCAAGGTCTGTTCCTTGGATCATTTCCTGTTCCAAACTTTCCCGATGTGAAATCAGTATCTGTAACCGAAATCTTCGGCGTCGTTAAATCTTCACGGAACGCCTTGATCGTCGAACCAGAACAACTTAACGCATTTATATATCCTTCATCCGCCCCTAAATCAACACTTTCAACACCTAAAACAGTATCACTCCCTCCACTGAGTTTTTTAAGTCTGAAATCTTCAGTTGATAAATTTGAATCTTGAAATAGTTCGTAATGATTGTCTTTATCATTCCATCGAGCGTAAAATAAACTATAATCTCCGTGTGATAAATTTTTTATTGCCTTATCTGAAAAATTATCAGCGGTAAATATTGCTCCGTAAGTCTGAATACAAGCGTTACTCACTAACTCAACTTTGTTTATTACTGTCAAATACGCAAAGCTAACATCCTCAGTCGGATACTCCAAGTCGCTCCTTCTGACTGGCAGCCTTACAGCATCTCCAGCATCACTCGGCGCACCCAGATTTTTGATTACGTGACCGCCCCAGTCCTTGTCGGTGTCTATTTCAAGCTGCGAAAGCTTCTTCGCGCCTCCCTTCGCAGACCCCTGCGGCGGCACGTAGCCCATACTATCACCTTATGAGCTTCTGGCGAAGAAAACCCTTACGGTCACGGTGGCTGCTGTGCTAAACCGTAGGTTAATAGCGTCGTCCTCCTTCGCCGCCACCCAGAACTCGTAGAGGGCGTCCGCCACGAGGTTGGTAGCCTCGTTCAGCGCAGCTATCCTCGAAGTGGCGGAGCCTGCGGGCGTGATCTTCACCTTCGGGTAGCCAGCGGCGTCCGCCGTGATCTGGATGATCCAGAAGCCATTGTCCGGCGCCTCCAGATCGCTGCCGAAAATGTCAGCGTCCGCAGTAACGCTGATACCCTCAAGCTCCCTGATGAGTTTTGCCCCATCCATTAGGCGTCCCAGAGCCATTTTTACACGATTTTAACTTTACCCTGAACCACGACCCTGCCGTTGACCGTTAATCGCGTCGCAGCGAACTCGTCGCCGCTCGCTATGTGCCAGGTGTCGTTGGAGTGCACTACTTCGTCCTTGGCAAGCAGTGGCTGCATCTGCAGCTTCTTCAGGGCGAGCTCGCTCGGCGTCGGCACGGCTCCTCACCTAAGATGCGGCGTTTTTGCACTCCACGTGAACTGGGATCACGCGTATGCCGCCGCCCTCCTCGTCGATGCGCTTCACGATCAGCGCGACGACGTCGCCAGGCTCGAAGTTGCGCCCGCAGAGCTCGCAGCTCTGCTCCGAGAACATCAGGTCGGACGTCAGCACCTCCGACGCGTAGACGCCAGAGAACCGCCGCGTCCCCTTGAAGCCTATGAAGCCGTAGCAGTCAGCCTCGGAGTATATCCTGTTGTCGCGCCCCTTCAGGAAGATGTCGGAAAACGCCCCGCTGAAGGTGTATGTCGGGTTGCCTATGCTCCGCTGCGCGTCGGCGTCTGGAACGATGTCGCCGCGGGCGTACGCCCTGCTGAACTCCAGATCGGTGAAGGCGCCGGAGAACCTCAGCGTCGAGGTTCCGATCCTGCGGGCGTTGTCCGCATCAGGGAGCAGGTCGCCCTTCAAAACCTGACCGTACGCCTCAAGCCCGGTGAACGAGCCAGAGAAGCGGTAGTCGGGGGTGCCGATGCGGCGCACGCCGTCCGCATCCGGGATTATGTCGCCGGCGGCGGTGAAGCCCCCGATGGTGCCGACGTTCGTGATGTTCCCGCCGCCCATGTCGATCTGCGTGCTGGTAATGTCTATCGTGTTGTCTCCGACGCGCAAGGCGTCCAGCGGCACGTCCTTCAAAAGCCACCGCACGAGCCTCGCCTTCAGCGAAAGCTTCCGCCCGTCCTTGCCGCGCTTCTTGAGGAACTTCATCACTTTTTGTTTTGCTCTCACGAGATAAAAAAGTTAGCCTCGAAGCAAGGGTAGCCAGTGCTCCGCAACCTTCATCGGTCAAATGTTTCTGTCAGATCTTCGAAGAACAAGATGGCATCTAGCGGGATGCGTTTGTCCTTCAGCAAGAAGCCGAGAAAGCAGTCGGCAAAGCACTCCTCGGGATCGTCCCAAAGCGC
>QMXQ01000159.1 GCA_003662205.1 Candidatus Bathyarchaeota archaeon | reverse complement strand
GCCGCCGTCAACGAGGACGCTAGGGCGATGGCCGCCGAGGCCGCGAAGCGGCCGAGGGGGACGATGACGCTGCCGGGGTAGGTGAGATACAGAACGGCCAGCGTGACGGCGTAGACCGCCGCGCCGCCCACGAGCTTGACGGAATCCCTGTTCGACAGGAGAAACGCCATGGCGGCGGAAGAGAAGGCGAGGAAGAAGATGAGGATGTAGACGGAGAGCGCCGCGTCGTCGTAAAGCCCCGTCAGGTCGGCGAGGACATGCCTGAGCGCGATGTAGCCCTTCCTCGCCGCGTCGAAGCTCTCGATGTACCTGCCCTCATCGTAGAGGTACCGCGCCTCCGAGATCAGCTTCACGGCGGACGTGATCTTCCCCCTCTCCGCGGCGAGGTAGAACCCGACCGACTCCATCTCGCCGATCCTCGACTCCACCGCGCCGCGGCGCTCCTCCACCACCCCGATGTTGAAGGGGAGAGAGTAGCGCCTCACGTCGACGACGGCCCGCTCGCCCCTCCCGAGCGTGAAGTGGCCGGGCTCGTCCGCCACGAAAGACCGGGCGATGGGGGCCGCCCCCACGAGGACGGAGCAGTTGACCAAGACGCTGAAAGGGATGCCCGCCGGGACGACGAGGTGAGAGGGATCCAGACGGATGAAGGTACTCTGACCCCCAGGCTTGCCGTACTCGAGGGGGAAGCCACGGACCTTCATGGCCGAGCTGGAGGCGGGGTCAAGGACGACGTAGACAACGGACAACGGCAGCTCCTCCGACTCGACGAACTGGATGTCGCCCTCGAAGACCAGCGACGCCGCCGGCGCGAGGATGAACCTCAGCTCGCCCCCGTCCGGCGCCGCCTCCGCCCGGGCGGGGAGATAATCGACGCCAGGAGTCGCGTCGTCATCGGCGAAGACATAGACCATGTAACGGGACCCGGCTTCAACCCCGATATCGAACCGACCGTCCGGCCCCGTCCGGCACCAGGCGACGGGCTCCCTCCCCAGCCAGACCGAGACGACGGCCCCCTCAACGGGCGAGCCGCCCTCGTCGAGCACGACGCCCCTCAGGGAGGCGGCGGCCTGTGCCGCCGTGGACGAGTGGATGGCGACGAGGAGCACCAGCTGCAGGGCTGCCATCAGGGCCGCTCTCTTTCGCGTCCCCCCGCACGGTGGAGCGAATCCCCGGCTCAACGTCCAGCGCCTCCCCTACAAACCTCAGCTAGGAATTTAATGTTATCTCTCTGGTGTATATCTGCGCCAGGGGATAAGGGTTTTAGGCTATAGCAACGCGCCGACGGTGAAAATGTCGAGGACCAGCCGGTTATCCGCGCGTAGAGAGGAGATCAGGGGGCCGGGTTCCGATTGGGGTTGACCTCCACCCCGTGGCGGGCGAACACCTTGTCGTGGTAGTCTATCACCTGGCGGACGTAGGCCCGCTTCTCCAGGTAGGGCCCCGGGAAGAAGGCGCGCTTGAAACCGTAGATCAGGAGGTCGCCGAGGTCCTTCACCCCCAGGTTGAAGGCTCGAACCGCGAGCTCCACCTCTCGACTCACGGTGGTGCGGGAGACCAGCCGATTGTCGGTGCAGAAGGTGGCGGAGAGCCGCGCCTCGCGCATCTTTTTGAACGGATGATCCTGAAGCGACCGGAGAGCGGGTATCGTCTGAAGGTTGGAGGTGAGGCACACCTCCACGGTGATGCGCCTGTCGGCGATGTACTGCACCAGACGCCTCACGTAGGCCTGCCTGTCCACGATCCGGAGATCGCGGATTTGGTCGACGTTGAACAACCAGGTGCCGTGGCCGATGCGATCGGCGTGGCACTCCGTGATGGCTTGGAAAATGGACTCGGGGCCATAGTCCTCCCCGGCGTGGACCGTCTTGCCCAGGAAGGCCTCCTGGGCCAACTGATAGGCCCGAACATGGTCTTTAGCAGGGTAGCCGTGCTCCTGCCCCGCCAGGTCAACCCCCACCACGGGCAGGCCGTACTCGTCGCGGGCGCGTATGCTGGCGCGAACCAACGCCTTGCTCGCCAGCCCGAAGAGCTCCCTCTCGGGCAGGTCGGCGAAGGCCCTGAACATCTGCGCGTAGGTGTGGGACGACTCCGGCGTGAAAAATCGGAGCGCGCAGACGATGATCCCCGCGTGGAAGGGCGGCTCGCTGCCCGACGCCACCCCGGGGCGGCTGTTGAAGGCCCTCTCAGCCCGCTCTATGCCCCTGGCCACCGCCGAGAGCACCGTCAAGATCGTGCGATCCTCGCCGGTGTGCAGCTGGGGCGCGAAGCGAATCTCCACGTATCGGACTCCTTCCTCTTGGCAGTCGACGCAGAGCTCGTAGGCGGTCCGCTCCAGCGCATCCGAGTCTTGGAGAACCGCGCAGGTATAGGCGAAGCCCCGGAGATACTCCTCCAAGCTGCGGTAACGCGCCTTGAAGACGGTCTTCCGCAGCTCCTCCGGCGTCTCCGCCGGCAGCTTCACCCCCCGTTTCTGGGCCATCTCGATGAGGGTCTCCTCCCGCATCGATCCATCCAGGTGGACATGCAGGTCACTCTTGGGCAGCTCGCGGATCAGCTCGGGCGTAAACAAGACGCACATTTTCGGACTTGAGCCATCCTTTCTCACCCGGTCTTAAAAACGCGCGGATTGAGGGAAACGATCTTTTGGTCCGTTGATCGCATCGTCTCTGTCACGGGGGATCTGATCCCTTCTGGACACGCGGCGACACGGTCATCGGGGGGTAAAAGGTTTAAGCTGAGTTAGGGGAGAGGTTGAATGGTGGGATACCCTTGAAGGTTGTCAAGAACATATTGTATCTCAAGCCGGGGGCGAAGAGCACCGCCGACCTCGTCGAGGCGGTCGTCGAGAGGGTGAAGGAGTCCGGCGTTTCCTCGGTGGTCGTGGCGAGCACCAAGGGCAGGTCGGCCCTGAAGCTCGCCGAGGCCCTGAAGGGGGCGGTGGAGGTCGTCAGCGTCACCGAGTTCACCTACGACGGGGACCTGAAGAAGCAGATGAAGAAGCTTGGAGTCGCCGCCATCGAGCGGGCGGACCTCCCCCTCCAGGACAGGCGGGGGATGCGGGACGCCCTCCTCTTCTTCGGGGCGGGCGTGAAGGCCGCCCTAGAGGCGGCGGTCATAGCGGCGGAGAAGGGTGCCGCGCAGGGCAAGGTGATGGCCGTCGCGGGGAGCAGGGGAGGGCTGGACACGGCGTTGATCGTCAGGCCGGCCCCTCCGTCGGACCTCTCAAGCCCTGACCCCGAGAAGCGGATGAAGGTCCTAGAGATCATAGCGATGCCCCTCGGCGAGTAGAACGACCATGGCCAGGAGGATAAAGATCACGACCCCGTCCACTGGCGAGGTCCACGCCGAACTCACCGACGAGAGCCCCCGGACGGCCCAGGCCATCTGGGACGCCCTCCCCCTAGAGGCGAGGGCCAGCACCTGGGGCGACGAGATTTACTTCTCCATTCCCGTTGACGCGGAGCCGGAGAACCCCCGGGAGGTCGTCAAGAGGGGCGACCTCGGCTACTGGCCGCCCGGGAGCGCCTTCTGCAT